>NZ_JBMNDO010000146.1:0-19140 GCF_052542855.1 Streptomyces sp. SAS_281 | reverse complement strand
CCCCCCCCCCCCCCCCCCCCCCCCCCCCCCCGCTCCACCAGCACACGAGGAGGGGTACCCATGAGCCGTACCGTCATCCGCGGCGGCCTGGTCGTCACCGCGTCGGACGAGATGCACGCGGACGTCCTCGTCGACGGCGGCCGGATCGCCGCGCTCGCCGCCCACGACAGCGACGAGGCGGCCGGCTGGACCGCCGCCCGGACCATCGACGCGACCGGCAAGTACGTCATCCCGGGCGGCGTCGACGCGCACACCCACATGGAGATGCCGTTCGGCGGCACCTACGCGGCCGACACCTTCGAGACCGGCACCCGCGCCGCTGCCTGGGGCGGCACCACCACCATCGTGGACTTCGCCATCCAGTCCGTCGGCCGCTCCCTGCGCGAGGGCCTGGACGCCTGGTACGCCAAGGCGGACGGCAACTGCGCCATCGACTACGCCTTCCACATGATCCTCGCCGACGTGAACGAGTCCTCGCTCAAGGAGATGGACCTCCTGGTCGGTGAGGGCATCACGTCCTTCAAGCTGTTCATGGCGTACCCCGGTGTCTTCTACAGCGACGACGGGCAGATCCTGCGCGCCATGCAGCGGGCCGAGTCCAACGGCGGCCTGATCATGATGCACGCGGAGAACGGCATCGCCATCGACGTCCTGGTGGAGCAGGCCCTCGCCGCCGGCCGCACCGACCCCCGCTACCACGGCGACGTACGCAAGGTGGCGCTGGAGGCCGAGGCCACGCACCGCGCGATCCAGCTCGCCCGGGTCGCGGGAGCGCCGCTGTACGTCGTGCACGTCTCCGCCGACGAGGCCGTCGCCGAGATCGCCGCCGCCCGCCACAAGGGACAGCCCGTCTTCGGCGAGACCTGCCCGCAGTACCTCTTCCTGTCCACCGACAACCTCGCGGAACCGGACTTCGAGGGCGCCAAGTACGTCTGCTCGACGCCGCTGCGGCCCCGGGAGCACCAGGAGGTCCTGTGGCGCGGGCTGCGCAACAACGAGCTCCAGGTCGTCTCGACCGACCACTGCCCCTTCTGCTTCTCCGGGCAGAAGGAGAGGGGCCGGGGCGACTTCTCGAAGATCCCCAACGGCATGCCGGGCGTCGAGAACCGCATGGACCTGCTGCACCAGGCGGTGGTCGACGGGCACATCTCGCGCCGCCGCTGGATCGAGATCGCCTGCGCGTCCCCGGCGCGGATGTTCGGCCTCTACCCGAAGAAGGGCACGATCGCGCCCGGCGCGGACGCGGACATCGTCGTGTACGACCCGGCGGCCGAGCAGACCGTGTCCGCCGAGACCCACCACATGAACGTCGACTACTCGGCGTACGAGGGGAAGCGGCTCACCGGCCGGGTCGAGACCGTGCTCTCACGCGGCGAGGTCGTCATCGACAACCGCGCGTACACCGGCCGGACCGGCCACGGCATCTACACCCCACGCGCCACCTGTCAGTACCTGAACTAGGAGCAACGGGCATGGACTTCGGACTCGTCCTCCAGACGGACCCGCCCGCATCGGCCGTGATCAGCCTGATGCGCCGCGCCGAACGCAACGGGTTCCGCTACGGCTGGACCTTCGACTCGGCGGTGCTCTGGCAGGAGCCCTTCGTCATCTACAGCGGCATCCTGGAACACACCGACCGGCTCACCGTGGGCCCCATGGTCACCAACCCGGGCACCCGCACCTGGGAGGTCACCGCCTCCACCTTCGCCACCCTCAACGACATGTACGGCAACCGGACCGTGTGCGGGATCGGCCGGGGCGACTCCGCGATGCGCGTCGCCGGGCGCGCGCCCAACACCCTGGCCCGGCTGGGCGAGGCCATCGACGTCATCCGCGACCTGGCGGAGGGCCGCGAGGCCGAGGTGGACGGCAACCCCGTCCGCATCCCCTGGATCAAGGACGGCAAGCTCCCCGTCTGGATGGCCGCCTACGGCCCCAAGGCCCTCGCGCTCGCCGGGCAGAAGGCCGACGGTTTCATCCTCCAGCTCGCGGACCCCTACCTCACCGAGTGGATGATCAAGGCGGTACGGGAGGCGGCGGCCGGGGCCGGACGCGACCCGGACGCGGTCACCATCTGCGTCGCCGCCCCCGCCTACGTCACCGAAGACGACTCGCCCGAGGCCCTGGCCCACGCCCGGGACCAGTGCCGCTGGTTCGGCGGGATGGTCGGCAACCACGTCGCCGACCTCGTCGCCCGGTACGGCGAGCACTCGGGCCTGGTCCCTGACGAGCTGACCGCGTACATCAAGGGCCGGCAGGGCTACGACTACAGCCACCACGGGCGCGCCGGGAACCCCGACACCGCGTTCGTCCCCGACGCCATCGTGGACCGCTTCTGCCTGCTCGGCCCGGCCGCCGCCCATGTCGAGAAGCTGAGACACCTCAAGGGGCTGGGCGTCGACCAGTTCGCGGTGTACGACATGCACGACGCCCGCGAGGCCACCATCGACGCCTACGGCTCCGCCGTCATCCCCGCCCTCACCGACTGACCGCCCGCACCCCGGTCGCCCGCACCTCCGGTCGTACGCAACCCCCCGCGCCCCGCCCGCGCCGCACGGCACCGCCCCGAGCGAAGGGTCCAGCCGCCATGACATCGACCGCACCCCCGTCACCGTCCCCCTCACCGGAGCCCATACCGGCCGACCACTCCGACCGCGTCGAGCTCGCCCCCGGCGCCGTCCCCGACGACAACCGCTTCGTCAACGCGGACCTGCTGCCCGTCCCGCTGGCGCGGCGGGTCTGGACCACGTACAACTTCACCGCCCTGTGGGTCGGCATGGCCCACAACATCCCGTCCTGGCTGCTCGCCTCCGGTCTCGTCGCCCTCGGCATGGACTGGAAGCAGGCCGTCTTCACCATCGCGCTCGCCAACCTGATCGTGCTCGGGCCCATGCTGCTCACCGGCCACGCCGGGCCGAAGTACGGCATCCCCTTCCCGGTGCTGGCGCGGGCCTCGTTCGGGCTGCGCGGCGCCAACCTGCCGGCGCTGATCCGGGCGGCGGTCGCCTGCGCCTGGTTCGGCATCCAGACCTGGATCGGCGGCGTCGGCATCTTCACGCTGCTGGGCAAGGTGTTCGGCGGCTGGGCCGAGGCGTCCGAGATCGGCGGTCAGCCCTGGACGCTCTGGCTGTGCTTCGTCCTCTTCTGGGCGCTCGAACTCGCCATCATCCACCGGGGGATGGACGCGCTGCGCCGGTTCGAGAACTGGGCCGCGCCCTTCGTGATCGTCGGTGCGCTGGTGCTCCTCGTGTGGATCGCGGTGAAGGCCGGAGGCTTTGGACCGCTGCTCGACCAGCCGTCGGAGCTCGGCTGGGGCAAGGACTTCTGGCCCGTCTTCTTCCCGTCCCTGATGGGCATGATCGCGTTCTGGGCCACGCTCTCCCTGAACATCCCCGACTTCACCCGCTTCGGGGCGGGGCAACGGGCCCAGATCCGGGGCCAGTCGCTCGGACTGCCGACGACGATGACGCTGTTCGCGCTCCTCTCGGTGCTCGTCACCTCCGGCTCCCAGGCCGTGTACGGCAAGGCCGTCTGGGACCCGGTCGAGCTCGTCGCCCACACCGACAACGTCTTCGGGCTCCTCTACGCCCTGGTGACCGTCCTGGTCGCGACGATCTCCGTCAACATCGCGGCCAACGTCGTCTCACCCGCGTACGACCTGGCGCATCTCGCGCCGAAGTTCATCAGTTTCCGTACGGGTGCGCTGATCACCGGGGTCGTCGGCGTCGTCATCATGCCGTGGAAGCTCACCGAGACGCCCGAGCTGTACATCTTCACCTGGCTCGGCCTGGTCGGCGGGCTGCTCGGTACGGTCGCGGGCATCCTGATCGCCGACTACTGGATCGTCCGCCGCACGGTGCTCGATCTCGCGGACCTCTACCGGCCCGGCGGCCGGTACTGGTACACCGGCGGCTGGAACTGGCGGGCCGTCGCCGCGTTCGTGATCGGCGGTGTCCTCGCGATCGGCGGCTCCCACTCGAAGCCCGGGGAGGGGCCGTTCCCCTCGGACGGCGTCATCCCGTTCCTGCAGCCGCTCGCGGACTACGGCTGGGCGGTGGGCCTCGCGGCCTCACTCCTCGTGTACGTGGCGCTGATGGCGGGGGTCACGTCGGGGCGGAGGTCCGGCTCAGCAGGGCGCTGACGTCGTACGAGTCGGCGGGCGACGGCGTGTTCCTGGGCACCGGTTCGTCGAAGTCCGAGAAGTCCACCACCGCGTTTGTGCCGTTCCCGCCGCGCAGCGAGAGCCGCAGCGGATAGGGCTTGCCCGTCGCAGCCACGTCCACGGTCAGCGTCATGTCGCCGCGCATCCGGGTCAGCGGGACCACGGACGTGTCGCCGAGGGTGGTCTTCGCGCCCTTGTTGAGCGTGCCGGTGTCGTCGTTCGCGTTGTCGCTGACGAGCTTCTGGAAGGTGTTGAGGTCGCACGTCTTCGTCAGGGCGCGCAGCCGGGGGCTGTCGGCGGGGGCCTTCAGATAGCGGTCCCCGACGATCGCCGCGAAGGCCGAACCGCCGTTCGGCACCTGGTTCTTCCAGAAGTCCGCGTCCGGTTTCAGCCACACGTCGTCACCGCGCTTGACGATCAGCACCGAGCCCTGGCTCCGGCCCAGATCCACCGAGCCGTTGCAGTTGCCGTGCCGGTCCACGGCCAGGTCCAGGGACATGGACGGGGTGCCCTTGCCCAGGTCGCCCCGGGTGGACACGTGCAGGGACTCCGCGCCGAGCAGCGCGTCCCTGGAGCGGTCGGCGATCTGCTGGGCGGTGAGATGGTCGATGTCCTCCGCGTGGGCCACGCCGCCGAGGACGCCGGTACCGGCGGCGCCGATCAGGAACGCGGCGGCCCACGCGGCCGGGCGGGTGCCGAGAGGTGAACCGGTCACGTCGCCTCCTCGGTGCGAAGGGTCGTGGGGGACTACCGGATGACTGCGGTCCGGTCCCGTCGAGCGTACGCCGGGGGAGTGAACGCCGCCCGTTCGGCGTAGGCGCCCCCCTGCGCGCCGCCCCGGGCGGCGTCT
Source organism: Streptomyces sp. SAS_281 (assembly GCF_052542855.1). Taxonomy (NCBI): domain Bacteria; kingdom Bacillati; phylum Actinomycetota; class Actinomycetes; order Kitasatosporales; family Streptomycetaceae; genus Streptomyces; species Streptomyces sp. SAS_281. The sequence goes on along the minus strand of NZ_JBMNDO010000146.1, from coordinate 14,128 downwards.
ACGCAGCGTGACGTTTTCCCATGCCGCCGGTTAGGCAGACCGCGGGCGGCCCGCTCCTGCGCCCGCCCGCGCCAGAGTCGAACGCGACCGCGCGCGTGCCGCCCCGGCGGCCACGGGCGGTCACCACCGAAAGGGCACCATGAAGAAGACCCTGGGGAACCTGTCCCGCACCGTGCTGCGCCGGGCCGCCGTCACCGGCCTGTCCACGGCCCTCGCCGTGGCCGGCGGCCTCGCCGTCGCGGCCCCGGCCGCAGCCACGCCGCCCGGCCTCTCCTGCGACACCGGCAAGCACGCCGTGGACGACTACACCGGCTACGCGCTGTGCCGGAACAACGGTTCCACCACCCAGACCTTCTGGGTCCACCTGGTCTGCGGCTGGTCACCCGACGTGGACGGCGAGCACGTCACCCTCGCCCCGGGCCAGTCCGGCCAGTCCACCGCGCACTGCGCCGGCCTCGGCACCGGCATCGGCGAGATCAGCGTGCGCCCGTAAGGACCTTCGCACCGAACGGTTGAGGGCGGCGCGCCCACTCGTTACCCTCCAGTAAGTCCGCTCGCGCGGACAGGTGCACGTGCGCACTTGACGGTACGAGGAGGCGAGCCGCCCATGTCCTCAGCCCCAGTCACCCGAACGGCCGAAGAACCCGTACCCGACCGGGACGCTCCGGACCCCGCCCCGCGCGGGCTCGCCGACAGTGTGCGGGCCCTCGCGGACGGCCGGACCACCTCCACCGCACTCGTCACCGCCGCGCTGGCCCGGATCGAGGCGAGCCAGGGCACCCTCAACGCCTTCCGCCACCTGCGCGCCGAGGCGGCGCTCACCGAGGCCGCCGAAGCCGACCGCAGGCTCGCGGCGGGGGAGCGGCTGCCGCTGCTCGGGGTGCCCGTCGCGGTGAAGGACGACACGGACGTCGCCGGGATGCCCACGTACTTCGGCTGCGCCGGGGAGCGGGCCGCGGCGGCCACCGACAGCGAAGCCGTACGCAGGCTGCGCGCGGCCGGGGCCGTGATCGTCGGCAAGACCAACTCCTGCGAGCTGGGCCAGTGGCCGTTCACCGAGGGCGCCGCGTTCGGCGCCACCCGCAACCCCTGGCACACCGACCACACCCCGGGCGGCTCGTCCGGGGGTTCGGCCGCCGCCGTCGCCGCCGGACTCGTGCCCGCCGCCCTCGGCTCGGACGGCGCCGGGTCCGTCCGCATCCCCGCGGCCTGGACCCACCTGGTCGGCATCAAGCCGCAGCGCGGCCGGATCTCGGTGCACCCGCACAGCGACGCGTTCCAGGGCCTCACCGTCAACGGACCGCTGGCCAGGACCGTCGAGGACGCCGCCCTCCTCCTCGACGCCGTCGCCGGGCCGCACCCCGAGGACCCGCACCGCCCGCCGCCCGTCGACGCCTCGGCCGCCGCCCGCCGCGATCTGGGCCGGCTGCGCATCGCGCTCGCCTGGCGGCCCCCGCTCACCCTCACCGGTACGGCACCCCACCCGGAGGTGCGGCGCGCGGTCACCGCGATCGCGGAGGCGCTGGCCAGGCTCGGCCACCACGTCGAGGAGGCCCGGCCGCGCTACGGGCTCATCGGCCTCGGTTTCGTCCCCCGCGCAACGGCGGGCATCGCCGAACTCGCCGCCCTGCACCCCGAACCGGCGCTCCTGGACGTACGCACCCGCAGTGCGCTGCGCACCGGCACCCGGCTGGGCGGCAGGGTGGTGCGGGCGGCCCGGGCGCGCGAGGTGCACCAGCACCGGCGGATCGGGGCGCTGTTCCACCACGGACGCGGAGGCGCCGGTTTCGACGTGCTGCTGACCCCGACGACCGCGATGCCGCCGCCCCGGATCGGCCGGTTCGACGGGCTGAGCGCCTGGCGCACCGACGTCGCGATGACCGAGGCGTGCCCGTACGCCTGGCCGTGGAACGTGCTGGGCTGGCCCGGTGTCAACGTCCCGGCGGGCTTCACACGGGACGGCCTCCCCGTCGGCGCCCAGCTCCTCGGCCCGTCCCGCGGCGAGGAACGGCTCGTCTCGCTGGCGGCCCAGCTGGAGGCGGAGCTGCGCTGGGCGGACCACCGGCCGCCGCTCCTCGGTTAGGGGACCCGGGCGGTCCACTCGTCGTTCGAGAACTTCGTCCGGACCAGTTCCTCCGCCCGGGCCAGCTCCTCGGGGGTCACCTCGCCCCGGGTCAGCCCGTGCCGGTTGCGGAAGGACTCGATCATGCGCTCGATGACGGCCTGGCGCGGCAGGCCGGTCTGCCGGCGGAGCGGGTCCACGCGCTTCTTGGCGCTCTTCGTGCCCTTGTCCGACATCTTCTCCTTGCCGATGCGCAGCACGTCCAGCATCTTGTCGGCGTCGATGTCGTACGACATCGTCACGTGGTGCAGCACCGCCCCCGGGCCGCCGTCCGGGCCGACCACGCGCTTCTGCGCGGCCCCGGCGATCTTGCCGACCTCGGTGGCGATGTCGTTGAGCGGCTGGTACCACGCCTTGATGCCCATGTCCCCGAGCGCTTCGAGCACCCAGTCGTCCAGATACGCGTAACTGTCCGCGAAGGAGAGCCCGGAGACCAGCGACTGGGGGACGGCCAGCGAGTACGTGATGGTGCTGCTCGGCTCCGCGAACATCGCGCCGCCCCCGGAGATCCGCCGGACGACGGTGACGCCGTGGCGTTCGACGCCCTCGGCGTCCACCTCGTTGCGCAGCGACTGGAAGCTGCCGATGATCACCGCGGGGGAGTCCCACTCCCACACCCGCAGTGTCGGTGGGCGCCTGCCCGCCGCGACCTCCGCCGTGATGACCTCGTCCAGGGCCATGTGCAGGGCCGGGGACTGCGGGGCGTCATGGATGAGCTGCCAGTCGTAGTCGCTCCACTCCGTGGCCTGCGCCAGCGCCCGGCGCACGGCGACGGCGACACCCTCCGATGTGAGGCCGAGCATCACCGTCGGCTCCGGCAGCGCCGCGTCGATCCGGGCGGCGAGGGCCACGGTGTCGGTGGTCGCCGGGGCGCCCTCCAGGGCCGCGTCGATCGCGAGGATCGCCTCGTCCGGCTCCAGGAAGAAGTCGCCGGCCACCCGGACGTCGCGCAGGGCGCCGCCCTCGACCTCCAGGTCCACGACGACCAGCTTGCCGCCGGGGATCTTGTACTCACCGTGCACAGCCCTGCCTCCACTTCCGCCCGGATCGTCCGCCTCGTGCGGGTTCCGGCCAGTCACAACGCCACCGTCGCACGGAATAGTCCGGCGGGCCGGGGTGCGCGCGGCAGGCTCGCCGTCACTTCGACTCCTGTGGTCCGTACCAAACCCTTGACACCGCCTTTCTTCACTTCTTAAATCACGTAGCGAACCAAGTGCCCCATACCCGCTCCACCGCGTCTGCTCGACCTGTCATGCGCATGACTTACATGTGCACGGCAGGGTTCCCCTTCCCTCCCCCCTGCAACGGAAGGGAGAGTCATGGACTCCCCACGCCTTTCGCGGCGCCTGCTGCGCTCCGTACTCCCGGCACTCGCCCTCGCCCTGGCCACCGCCGGTCTGGCCGGCGCCGGCGGCCCCGCGGCGGCGGACGCCGCGCCGATGTCGCAGGCCGCGGCGACCGCCACGACGACGTTCTCCGACGAGTTCGACGGCGCGGCCGGTTCGGCCGTGGACGGCAGCAAGTGGCAGATCGAGACCGGCGACAACGTCAACAACCACGAGCGGCAGTACTACACCTCGGGCAACAAGAACGCGGCGCTGGACGGCCAGGGCCATCTCGTCATCACCGCGCGCAAGGAGAATCCGGCCAACTACCAGTGCTGGTACGGCACCTGTCAGTACACCTCGGCGCGGCTGAACACCTCCGGCAAGTTCACCCAGGCGTACGGGCATGTCGAGGCGCGCATGAAGATCCCGCGCGGGCAGGGCATGTGGCCCGCCTTCTGGATGCTCGGCAGCGACATCGGGCAGGTCGGCTGGCCCAACTCGGGTGAGATCGACATCATGGAGAACGTCGGCTTCGAGCCCTCCACCGTGCACGGCACCCTGCACGGGCCCGGCTACTCCGGCTCCGGCGGCATCGGCGCGGGCTACACCCTGCCGAACGGCCAGGCGTTCGCGGACGCCTTCCACACCTTCGCCGTCGACTGGGCCCCCGACTCCGTCACCTGGTCGGTCGACGGCAACGTCTACCAGCACCGCACCCCCGCCGACACCAACGGCAACGCCTGGGCCTTCAACAAGCCCTTCTTCCTCATCCTCAACCTGGCGGTCGGCGGCTACTGGCCCGGCGACCCCGACGGCAGCACCGCCTTCCCCAACCAGCTCGTCGTCGACCACGTCCGCGTCACCACCAGCGACAGCCAGACCGGCACGGGCGGCCGGATCACCGGACTCGCGGGCAAGTGCGTGGACGTCGCCGCCGCCAACACCGCCAACGGCACCCCGGTCCAGCTCTACGACTGCAACGGCACCAACGCGCAGAAGTGGACCGTGGGCGCCGACGGCACGATCCGGGCCCTCGGCAAGTGCCTCGACGTGGCCTCCGGCGGCACGGCGGACGGCACCAAGGTCCAGCTCTGGGACTGCAACGGATCGGCCGCGCAGAAGTGGGCGGTCAGCGGGGCCCGCGACATCGTGAACCCCCAGGCGAACAAGTGCCTGGACGTCACGGGCAACAACGCGGCCAACGGCACGCCGCTGCAGATCTGGACCTGCGCGGGAACGGCCAACCAGAAGTGGACGGTCAACGGCTGACCAACCCGGCCCTCCGGCGCCCCGGGCGCCCATGATTGGCTGGAGGCATGATCGATGCCTTCCTCGCCGGTGACCTGACCGACATCGAGGCGGCGGTCCGCGCAGCGGCCGCCCCCGAGATCATGCCCCGCTATCGGCAGCTGGCCGCCCACGAGGTGGTCGAGAAGAACGGCCCGCACGACCTCGTCACCGTCGCGGACCGGCGCGCCGAGGAGCACCTCACCGCCTCCCTCGGCCGGCTCCTGCCCGGCTCGGTCGTCGTCGGCGAGGAGGCCGTCCACGCCGACCCGAAGGTGTACGAGGCGCTGGGCGGCGACGCGCCCGTATGGATCGTGGACCCGGTCGACGGCACCCGCCAGTTCGTCCACGGCGAACCCGGCTTCTGCACCCTGGTCGCCCTCGCCCACCGGGGCGAGCTGCTGGCCTCCTGGACGTACGCCCCCGTCCTGGACGAGATGGCCGTCGCCGTACGCGGTCGGGGCGCGCGGGTCGACGGCACCGCGATCCGGGCCGGCTCGCCCGCGCCGGACGCCGTACTGGACGTGGCGATGTCGCACCCCGACTACACCACCGACGCGCAGAAGGCCGCCCTGCTCGGCCTGCGCGCCGAGGGCTTCGCCGCCCGCCCCTGCGGCTCGGCGGGCCTCGAATACCTCGCCGTGGCCCGGGGCGAGCTGGACGCCATAGCCTTCAGCTGGGAGTACGCCTGGGACCACGCGGCGGGGCTCCTCCTGGTCGCCGAGGCGGGCGGCGCGCAGGCCACGCTGTCCGGTGAGCCGTTCCGTATCGCCGGCGGCAACACCCTGCCCTTCACCGCCGCCCGGGACCGCGCGACCGCCGACCGGGTCCTGGGAGCGCTGCGCGCGGGCCGCTCAGAGGCCCAGTAGCTCCCGGGTGAGGGCGGTGAGGCGCTTGCGGGCCTCGGGGTCGTACGCCTGGTCGTGCGCCCGCGCGTCCGTGAACCGGTCGAAGTAGCGGCCGGTGACGCCGGTGAGCGCCGGGTCGGTGATCAGCCGCACCGTGGGGCGCACCCCCTCCTCGACGGGGACCGCCGGCGTCAGCCCGTACGCGCGCACGCCCTCGGTGTCCATCAGGTGGGCCGGGTGCAGCGCGTTGACGGTGACGCCGGTGCGGGCCGTCTCCTCCTCGGCCAGGTCGAACGCCGACATGATCATCGCGAGCTTGCTCCGGCAGTACGCCTCGAGCCCCTCGTAACCGCGCTCCATCATGACGTCGTCCAGATCGACCGGCGCCTGCCCCATCGAGGCCACCTGGACCACCCGCGCGGGCGCCGACGCCGACAGCAGCGGCAGCAGCTCCCTGGTCAGCAGGTACGGCGTCAGGTGGTTGACGGTGAACCGCAGTTCGTGTCCCTGCGCGCCGAACTCCCGGCGCAGCGGCTCGCTTCCGCCGCCCGCCACCGCGTTGTTGACGAGCACGTCCAGCCGGGGTTCGGCCGCGCGGACGCCGGCCGCCATGGCCCGGACCTGGTCGAGGTCGGAGAGGTCCGCGAGATAGGTGCGGACCTCGGCCCGGCCGGCCGAGAGCTCCCGCGCCTCGGCGGCCGCCCGGTCGAGCCGGCCGCGGTCGCGGCCGTGCAGCAGCAGCGTCGCGCCGCGTCCGGCGAGGTCGCGGGCCAGGTGGAGGCCGAGTCCCTGGGTCGCTCCGGTGATGAGAACGGTGCCGGGGAACGAGTGGGGTGCCGTGTAGGTATCCATGGCCTGAGTTATATCAAGCTCTTGATGCCAATTCCATGCTTGTCTCATGTTCTGAGCTTGCTCGGTATCCGGCGCTGTACGCTCGCGGGCATGGGAATGACCGCCGGCGAACGCCTCGGCCTGGACATCAAGCGCGCCGAGCAGGCCCTCATGGCAGCCAAGAGCGCCGCACTCAAGGACGCCGGCCTCACGGTCGCGCAGTACGCGGCGCTCCTCGCGCTCTCCGACAACCCCGGGATCTCGGGTGCGGCGCTCGCCCGGACGTGCCTGGTGACCCCCCAGGCGATGGCGGGGGTGCTCAAGCACCTGGAGGAGCGCGGCCTGATCGCCAGGTCCGCGCACCCCTACCACCAGAAGATGCTGGAGACCCGGCTGACCGAGGCCGGCACGGAGACGCTGCGCCGGGCCGACGAACGGGCCGTCCGCATCGAACGCCGCATCGCGGACGCGCTCGCCCCCGAGGAACGCGACACCCTGCGCGACCTGCTGGCCCGCTGCGTCACCGCGATCCGCGCGGACTGACCGGCCTTCCTCAGCCCGACGCCGTCCCCAGCACCGCGCGCACCTCGCGCACCAGCTCCGCGGCCGTCTCCACCGCCGCCGCGTCCAGGCCCCGCAGCGCCGCGAGGGCGCCCTTCTCGTTGAGGCACCACGTGCGGTGGTGGGCGTGGAGCGACTGCGCGAGGATGCCGAAGGCCCGGGAGAGGCAGAGGGAGACATGCAGCCGGTCGCCCGACGGGGCCGACTTGCGGGCCGCCGCCACCGAGAACTCCGCCTCCCAGGCCGCGGCGGCCAGCGCCTCGCGCAGCGGCTCCGGGTAGACCGAGGTCTCCTGCTTCAGGGCCGTCAACTCCCCGCCCGGGTCGGACAGTACGCGCCCGAGGGCGACCTCGCCCGGGTACGCGGGCGACCAGAAGCCCAGCGGATGGCCCGGCTGGATCCCCACCTCGTAGCGGCCTTCGCGGCAGCCGGCCCAGACCGCCTCGACCCGGTCCAGGTCGCGCAGGATCCAGTCGACCTGGACGCCGTCCACCCGCAGCCAGCCCCCGGCGTCCACCCACGGCCCCCAGCCGCCGGGACCGGTCACCTCGGCCGGTGAGCCCTGGAAGGCGGTGGCCAGTGCGGACAGGGCCGCGGTGCCCGGCGTACCGCGGTAGTACAGGCCCAGGTCCCAGTCGGAGTCCGGGCGGTGGGCGCCCCGGGCGCGGCTGCCGCCGAGCAGGACGGCCCGGATGCCGGGCACGTGGGTGAGCCGGGCGGCCATCTCGGCGACCCGGGCGGTCATTCCGGAATCGGCGGGTCCTGCGAAGTTGTCCGATGTCATCGGGCGAGGACACTACCCGCCCCCCGGCTGTCGGTGCCTGCGAATATCCTGGGTGCTCCGACCGTCGGCTGACAAAGGAGTCCGAAGGTGCCGTCGATGCTCGATGCGGTCGTGGTGGGCGCGGGTCCCAACGGACTGACCGCCGCAGTCGAACTGGCCCGCCGGGGCTTGGCCGTCCAGGTCTTCGAGGCCGGACCCGCGGTCGGCGGCGGCGCGCGCACGGAGGAGCTGACGCTCCCCGGTTTCCGGCACGACCCCTGCTCGGCGGTGCACCCCCTGGCCATAGGCTCCCCGGCCTTCGACGCGATGCCCCTCGACCGGCACGGCCTGGAATGGATCCAGCCCGACCTCGCCCTCGCCCACCCCTTCCCCGACGGCACCGCCGCCGTGCTCGCCGGCTCGGTGGGGGAGACCGCGATGTCGCTCGGCCCCGGGGACGCGGGCGCCTACCGCCGGCTCCTCGCCCCCTACCTCGGCCACTGGGACACCCTCGCCCAGGACTTCCTGCGCACCCCCTGGGACGGGCTGCCCCGCGACCCGTACCGCTGGGCGCGCTTCGGGCTCGACGCGATCCAGCCCGCCACCCTGCTCTCCCGCCGCTTCCGGGGCGAGAAGGCGCGCGGCCTGATCGCCGGCCTCGCCGCGCACGCCATCGCGCCCACGAACGGCCTCGCCACCGGCGGCATCGCCCTGCTCTTCGCGCTGGCCGCCCACGAGCGCGGCTGGCCCGTTCCGCGCGGCGGCTCCCAGGCCATCTCCGACGCCCTCGCCTCGTACCTCCGGGAGCTGGGCGGCACGATCACCACCGGTACGGAGGTCAAGCGCCTGGACGAACTGCCGCCCGCCCGCGCCTACGTCTTCGACACCTCGCCGGCCGCGCTCGCCCGGATCGCCGGACTCGGCCGCGCCTACCAGGGGTACCGCTACGGCGCCTCCTGCTTCAAGATCGACTACGCGCTGTCGGGCCCGGTGCCGTGGACCGCCGAGGAGCCCCGCCGAGCAGGCACCGTGCACATCGGCCCCACCGCCGGCGAGATCGACGACGCCCTGCACCGGGCGGTCGACGGCCGCGATCCCCGCGTCCCCTTCCTGATCACCGCGCAGTCCAGTCTGGTCGACCCCTCCCGCGCCCCGGAGGGGAAGCACGTCTTCTGGGTGTACGGGCACGTCCCGGCGGGCTGGCAGGGCGACGCGACCGAGGTCATCGAACGCCAGCTTGAGCGGTTCGCCCCCGGCTTCCGCGACCTGGTCCTCGCCCGCGCGATCGCCGGTCCGCCCGGCATCGCGAAGCGCAACGCGAACTACGTGGACGGGGACATCGCCTGCGGTGCCTTCGCCGGCCTCCAGACCGTCATCCGCCCCAAGCTCGCCCGCGTGCCGTACGCCACCGCGCACCCGGCGGTCTTCCTCTGCTCCTCGGCGACCCCGCCCGGCCCCGGGGTGCACGGCATGTCCGGACACCACGCGGCGAAGGCGGTCTGGCGGCGGCTGCGCGCGTCGGGGGAGCCCGGCCGCCGCCGCTGACGCGGATCAGCCGCGCCCGCCCGCCCGTACCGTGCAGGTGTCCGTGTCCGCCGGGCACCAGTGCGTACGCCCGCCGACCAGGTGGAGTTCGAGGTCGGCGTCGCGCATGCCGTGGTCGTCCAGCGCCTTGCGCAGCGCGGTCGGCGCGGGCTGCGGCGGCAGGCCGAGTACGCCGATGACGACGACGCCGTTGCGCGCCTCCACGGACGCGATCTGCCACTTCCCGGTCGCCGCCCACCGCTCCGCGACCGGCCGCGCGTCGGCGGCGAGCAGGCGGTCGTGGGCGACCCGGATCGTGCCGGTGGTGAGCGGGACGGCGACCAGCACGACGACACAGGCCACCGCCACGAGCGTCCAGCCCCGGAACTGCCCGACCCGCATGTCCGCCCGCTCGGCGCCCGCCCGCACCCCGTAACAGAGGAAGACCACGGTCCCGGTGGCGACGATCGCCGCCACGTTGGTCGCGAACAGGAGCGCGGACTCCCCGGCGTCGTGGTACCGGTGCACCGTCAGAAGCAGTCCGGTCACGGCCAGCGGCGGCACCAGGGAGATGGCGATGGCCACGCCCGGCAGCGTGTCCGAGATGTCGGCACGCACCAGGGCGAACGCGCCGACCGTGCCGGTGGCCAGCGCGGCGAGCAGGTCGATGAGACGCGGGCTGATCCGCGAGGAGACCTGGCTGTTGGAGGCGAACGCGTCGGGCGGGGCCGCGATCCAGCCCAGGAACATCCCGATCGCCACCACCGCCAGCGCGCCCCCGGTCACCAGCAGCAGACAGCGCACCACCTGGCGGCGGCGGGCCAGCACCAGCGCCAGCGCGCAGCCCAGGATCGGCGTCATCAGCGGGGCGACGATCATCGCCCCGATCACCGTGGCCGTGGAGTCCCCGACGACTCCCGCGCTCGCGATGACGGCGGCCAGCACGAGCAGCCCCCAGAACCTGGTCGAGCTCGGACTGCGCAGCCCGCGTTCGATGAACAGCGCGTCGGTCATCCTCCGGACGGCTTCGGCGTTTACGGCCATCGGTTCGCTCCTCTCTCAGGCGTGCCCGACGCCCGGCTCCCGGTCCCCGGCCGCCAGGAACTCCACCACCGCCAGCAGGAACAGCAGACAGAGCGCGATCCCGACGACGACCCACCCCGTCGGGTGCGCCCACAGCAGGTAGACCACCAGCGCTCCCGCCACCAGCAGCCAGGTGAACCAGGCGCGGAAGCGGCGTACGAACGGGCCCACCGTGCCGGTCCGCAGCCCCGCCCCGTCGGCCGTGGCCCGGACCGCACCGATCCCGGACGTCCACAGCCCCCTGACGGTCGCCGCACGCCGGCCCGGACCGGTGAGCCAGGCCGCAAGCGCCACGACGACCCCCAGGGCCACCACCATCCGTGCCGTCGTCCCCAGGAACCGGGTCATCGCGTCGTAGACCGCGCCCGCCGCCCCCGGTGAGACCCCGGCCGGCAGTGCGTCCAGATAGAGCGCCCGGAAGATCCGCAGCCCGATGCCGAGCAGACCCACGGCCACGGCGGCGCCGAGGGCCCCCGCCACCAGCGACCGGCGCCGCCGCACCGAGAGCAGCACGCCCCCTGCGATCAGCAGGACGGCGATCACGGCGAGCCAGTCGCCCAGGAACTGCAGGACCCGTACGTACGTCCTGACCTTGCCGACGTCGTCCGACCTGACGAGCGTGATGTCGGTGTGCACCTCCGGGATGTGCCCGGCCACCGCCATGCCCCGGTCCACCAGCTGCTGCTTCACCCGGTCGATGACGGGGGCCAGGTCCAGCGTGACGGCGTTGTCGGTCAGCTCCACCGCGCCGCCGCCCTTCCCGGTCAGCGCCTTGTCGACGGCCCGGTGCGCCCGCCGGTTGCCCTCGGTCCACACCTTCTCGAAGGCGTCCGAAGCGGCGACCGCGCGCGCCCGGTCGTGGACCAGACCGCGGACCGCGTCCTCCAGCGAACCGCCGAGCCGCCCGAGCGCCTTCTCCAGACGGGGCCGGTCGTCCGGCGACACCCCGGACAGCAGGGCGGACAGGTCGATCCGGGTCATGAGCGCCTCGGTCACCCGGTCGGCCACGGCGTCCTGGACGGCCGGGTCGGAGGCGAGCGGGGCGACCGTGTCCACGTAACGGTCGGTGTCCCCGACCTGGTCGGACGCCCACGCGGCGACGACGGAGAGCGGGGCGAGCAGGCAGCCGAGGACGATGAGGACGGCGGCGAGGAAGGATCGGCCGCGGTGGCGGGCCGGGCGGGCGCGCTCCTGTTCGAGCGCGGTCACGCGGTCCCGCAGGGCCCGGGCCTCCGGGGGTGAGGAGCCGTCACTCGCGCCGATGTCCGCCACCGCGCCTCCCACCCGTCCGATTTGTCTGACTGTCAGGCAACGTTCATCGGCGGGTTCACGCGAGCGGGGGTGGGCCGAACGGGGTCCGCCGCCGTGTGACGCGGCCTGTCCGCGAGACGTGCCGTGAAGCCCCTGTGAACTCCTCTGATCTGCGGAAACCTAGGTTGGAGCGGGCTTGTAATGCCCGAGTAACGCCCTCTTCCTAACGTGCGAGCTCCCCCGTACCGTCCCTGGAGGAGCATCCCGATGCACCTGTCCCGATCGCCCCGGCGGAGAACCGCCGCCTGGGCGGCAGCAGCGCTCACCGTCACGGGCCTGCTGATCGCCCCGCCGACCGCCGCCGCGGCCTCCGGCCCGACCGCCCCGGTCGACTCCGCTCTGCTGAAGGCCGTGGACAAGGGCGGCGAGAGCACGTTCTTCGTCGTCCTCAAGGACAAGGCCGACCTCACGACCGCCAAGCGCAAGCACGGCCACGCCGCGCGCGCGGAGTCGGCGTTCGACGAGCTCAAGGCGAAGGCGCACAAGAGCCAGCAGTCGCTGAACACCTTCCTCGACAAGAAGAAGGTCGGTCACCAGGACTTCTGGATCGCCAACGCGGTCAAGGTCACGGGGGACCAGGGCCTGGTGGAGCAGCTCGCGAAGCGCTCGGACGTCGCGCGCATCGTCAAGGAGCAGCACTACAAGCTGGACGACATCGACTCGAAGCCCACCGAGGCCGAGACGAAGGCCGCGGTCAAGGCCGCCACCAGGGCCGCGGCGGCCGAGGAGGCCACCCCCGAGTGGGGCGTCAAGGACATCAAGGCCGACCGGGTCTGGGACGACTACCAGGACCGCGGCGAGGGCATCGTCATCGCCAACGTCGACTCCGGCGTCCAGTTCGACCACCCCGACCTGGTCGACAACTACCGGGGCAACAACGGGGACGGTTCCTTCACGCACGACTACAACTGGTACGACGCCAGTGGTGAGTGCCCGACGAGCGCCCCCTGCGACAACAACGGCCACGGCACCCACACCATGGGCACCATGGCGGGCAAGGGCGGCGTCGGTGTCGCCCCGAACGCGACGTGGATCGCGGCCAAGGGCTGCGAGGCGGACTACTGCACCGACTCCTCGCTGCTCCTGGCCGGCCAGTGGATCCTCGCGCCGACCGACCACAACGGGCAGAACCCGCGCCCGGACCTCGCCCCGAACATCGTCAACAACTCGTGGGGCACGGACGACGCGACGTCGACGTTCTACCAGGACATCATCGAGGCGTGGAACTCCGCCGGCATCTTCGAGGCGTTCGCCGCCGGCAACGACGGTGACGGCTCCACCTGCTCCACGACCCACCCGCCGGGCGCGCAGGCCGCGACCTACGGTGTCGGGGCCTACGGTTCCACGGGCAAGATCGCCGACTTCTCCGGCTTCGGTCCGTCGCTGGTCGACGGCTCGATGAAGCCGAACATCTCGGCACCCGGCGTCGACGTCCGCTCCACCTGGCCGGGCGACTCCTACAACACCATCTCCGGTACGTCGATGGCGACCCCGCACGTCGCCGGCGCGGTGGCCCTGCTGTGGTCCGCCGCCCCCTCGCTGATCGGTGACATCGACGCCACCCGCGCGCTGCTCAACGACGGCGCGATCGACGTGGACGACACGCACTGCGGAGGCACCGCCGACGCCAACAACGTCTGGGGCGAGGGCAAGCTCGACATCCTCGCCTCCGTCGACAAGGCCCCGCACACCGCGGCCACCGTCACCGGCACGGTCACCGACGCGGCCACCGGCAAGGCGCTGACCGGCCTGAACATCAAGGCCACCGACGCCGCGGGCACCTCGCGCATCGTCAACACCGTCGCGGGCGGTGCCTACCGTCTGACGCTGGCCGAGGGCACGTACTCCTTCACCTTGAGCGGCTACGGCTACGCGCCGAAGACGGTCACCGGCATCCAGGTCACCAAGGGCCAGGCACTCACCCAGGACTTCGCGCTCGACGCGGTCGCCTCGCACAAGGTCTCCGGCACCGTCCACGACGTCCAGGGCCGGCCGCTCTCCAAGGCCACCGTCGTCGTCGACGGCTCCCCGGTCGCCGCCGTGAAGACCGACACCAGCGGTGCCTTCACCCTGCCAGAGGTCGCCGAGGGCAGCTACACCCTGAGCGTCACTCCGGCCGCCCCGGTCCTCTGCAACGGCGCATACCACAACGCCCTCACCGTCGACGGCGACGAGACCGCCAAGGTCGATCTCCCCGCGCTGTCCGACGCGTACGGCAACACCTGCACCCCGGCCGCGTACTCCTGGATCAAGGGCACCACCAAGGTGGCGCTCACCGGTGACGAGGACGCCAAGACGATCGCGCTGCCCTTCCCGGTCAAGCTCTACGGCGTCTCCTACACCAGCGCGTCCGTCACCACGAACGGCCTGGTCAACTTCCTGGCGCCGCGGGTCGGCGACTACGCCAACACCGCACTGCCCTCGGCGGCCCGCCCCAACGGCACCGTCGCCGCCCTCTGGGACGACCTGG
>NZ_JBMNDO010000145.1:0-19210 GCF_052542855.1 Streptomyces sp. SAS_281 | reverse complement strand
CCGGACCGACAAGACGCCTTCTAGGGCGTGTTTCGAAAGTCCCGCCTGCCGGGCGGGCGGACGGCGCTACTTTCGAAACACGCCCTAGCCGTTGTCCGTGCCCGTGCCGCGGCTCTCGGCGAGCGCGCGGAGCGCCCGGGCGTCCTGGATGGCCCGCTGTTTGGCGATGCCGGGCTGGATGCCGAGGGCGGGCATGCTGGTGCCGTCGCTGAGGTCGAGGAAGACCCACGGGTCGCCCGCCCGCAGGTTGACGCGGACGATCTGGGCCCAGGAGAGACGGCGGCTGCGCGTGAGGTTGACCACCGTCACGCCCTCCTCGTCCGCGACGACCTTGGGGCGGCTGAGCAGCGCCAGGACGCCGAAGAAGAGCAGCGCGGTGAAGACGAAGCTGACCCGCTCGCCCCCGCTGAGCTGTTCGAGGGTGAAGGCGACGACGGTGATGACGGCGAACATCACCGCGCCGACGGTCAGCAGGACCACCCGGGTGCGGGTCGGCCGGAAGGTGACCGGCAGGGCCGGGCCGGGCCGGGGTGCGGGGGCTGACATCGTGCTCTTCTTCCGTCTCCCGCCGTCAGAGACGGCAGGCGTGGATCGCGGTGGTGAGGATGGCGCGGGCGCCGAGGTCGTACAGGTCGTCCATGATCCGCTGCGCCTCGGCGGCGGCGACCATCGAGCGGACGGCGACCCAGCCCTCGTGGTGCAGCGGGGAGATGGTCGGCGACTCCAGGCCCGGCGTGAGGGCGACGGCGCGCTCCAGGTGCTCGACGCGGCAGTCGTAGTCCATCATCACGTAGCTGCGGGCCACCAGGACGCCCTGGAGGCGGCGCAGGAACTGCTGGACCTTGGGCTCGTCGGCGGGGGCGCCGGTGCGCCGGATGACGACGGCCTCGGAGGTCATGATGGGCTCGCCGATGACGTCGAGGCCGGCGTTGCGCAGGCTGGTGCCGGTCTCCACGACGTCCGCGATGACCTGGGCGACGCCGAGTTCGATGGCGGTCTCGACGGCGCCGTCGAGGTGGACGACGGAGGCGTTGACGCCGGCTTCGGCGAGGTGCTTGGCGACGATGCCCTCGTAGGAGGTGGCGATCGTCAGGCCGTCGAAGTCCTCGGGTCCGGTGACGGTCCCGGGCTTGGTGGCGTAACGGAAGGTGGAGCGGGCGAAGCCGAGCTGGAGGATCTCCTCGGCCTCGGCGCCGGAGTCCAGCAGCAGGTCACGGCCGGTGATGCCGATGTCGAGACGGCCCGAGCTGACGTAGATCGCGATGTCGCGGGGGCGCAGGTAGAAGAACTCGACCTCGTTGGCGGGGTCCACCAGGACGAGTTCCTTCGACTCCTTGCGCTGCTTGTAGCCCGCCTCATGGAGCATCGCCATCGCAGGCCCGGAGATAGCACCCTTGTTGGGGACGGCGATGCGCAGCATGAGGTCGGGTTTCCTTTGCGAAAGGTGTGGCGGGATGACGTACGGGAGGGTGCGGGGCCTGGCTCAGAGGTGGGCGTAGACGTCGTCCAGGGAGATCCCGCGCGCGACCATCATCACCTGGACGTGGTACAGCAGCTGCGAGATCTCCTCGGCGGCGGCGTCCTTGCTCTCGTGCTCGGCGGCCATCCAGACTTCGGCGGCCTCCTCGACGACCTTCTTGCCGATGGCATGGACCCCCTTCTCCACCAGTTCGGCGGTGCGGGAGGTGGAGGGGTCGCCGTTGGCGGCCTTGAGCTGCAGCTCGGCGAAGAGCTCTTCGAAGGTTTTGTTCGCCATGATGTGCTCAGAATACGGGGTGTCCGGCCCGCACTCAGCGCCAGGGTTCGCTGACCGAGCGCAGTGTGGCGGCGGTGGCGACCGCGGCGGTGACCGCTTCGTGCCCCTTGTCCTCGTTGGACCCTTCGAGACCGGCGCGGTCGAGCGCCTGCTCCTCGTTGTCGCACGTGAGTACGCCGAAGCCGACCGGGACGCCGGTGTCGACGGCGACCTGGGTCAGGCCGTTGGTGACGCCGTGGGACACGTATTCGAAGTGCGGGGTGCCGCCGCGGATGATCACGCCGAGGGCGACGATCGCGTCGTACCCGCGCCCGGCCAGCACCTTCGCGACGACGGGGAGCTCGAAGCTGCCCGGGACCCGCAGCAGGGTCGGCTCGTCGATGCCCAGCTCGTGCAGGGCGCGCAGGGCGCCGTCGACGAGCCCGTCCATGACCTTCTCGTGCCACTGTGCGGCGACGACCGCCACACGGAGGTCACCGCAGTTGCGTACGGACAGTTCGGGTGCGCCCTTGCCGCTCATGTCTCTCCTGGGTTCTCTGTACGGGTGTGCTACTGGTTGCCGCAGGCCGAAGCGGGGACCGCGTCGAGCCAGGGCAGGTCGTGTCCCATGCGGTCCCGCTTGGTGCGCAGGTACCGCAGGTTGTGCTCGCCGGCCTGGACCGGCATCGGCTCGCGCCCGGTGACGGTCAGGCCGTGCCGGGTGAGCGCGGCCGTCTTGTCCGGGTTGTTCGTCATCAGGCGCAGGCTGCGTACGCCGAGGTCGTCGAGGATCTGGGCGCCCGCCGCGTAGTCCCGGGCGTCGGCGGGCAGGCCGAGCTCCAGGTTGGCGTCGAGCGTGTCGACGCCGCGCTCCTGGAGTTCGTACGCGCGCAGCTTGGAGAGCAGGCCGATGCCCCGGCCCTCGTGGCCGCGCAGATAGACGACGACGCCGCGCCCCTCGTCCGTGATGCGCTCCATGGAGGCGTGCAGCTGGGGACCGCAGTCGCAGCGCTCGGACGCGAAGATGTCGCCGGTCAGGCACTCGGAGTGGACCCGGACCAGGACGTTCTCGCCGTCCCCGAGGTCGCCGTGGACCAGGGCGACGTGTTCGACGCCGTCCACGGTGGAGCGGTAGCCGTACGCGGTGAACGCGCCGAAACGGGTCGGGAGCCGGACCTCGGCCTCGCGGCGGACGGTCGGCTCGTTGCTGCGCCGGTACGCGATCAGGTCCTCGATGGAGATGATCGTGAGGCCGTGCTTGCGGGCGAACGGCACCAGCTGGGGCAGCCGCAGCATGACACCGTCCTCGCCGGCGATCTCGACGATCGCCCCGGCGGGCCTGAGTCCGGCGAGCCGGGCGAGGTCGACGGCGGCCTCGGTGTGGCCGTTGCGCACCAGGACCCCGCCGGAGCAGGCGCGCAGCGGGAAGACGTGACCGGGGCGCACGAAGTCACCGGGGCCCGCCGCGCCGCCCGCGAGCAGGCGGAGCGTGGTGGCGCGGTCGGCGGCGGAGATGCCGGTGGAGACGCCGTGGGCGGCCGTGGCGTCGACGGAGACCGTGAAGGCGGTCTTCATCGACTCGGTGTTGTGGTCCACCATCTGGGGCAGTTCGAGCCGTTCCAGCTCGTCGCTCTCCATGGGCGCGCAGATCAGCCCGCGGCACTCGCTCATCATGAACGCGACGATCTCGGGTGTGGCCTTCTCGGCGGCGATGACGAGGTCGCCCTCGTTCTCGCGGTCCTCGTCGTCCACGACCACGACGGGCCGTCCCGCCGCGATGTCGCGGATGGCCTGCTCGACGGGGTCGAGGGCCAGGTCCTCGACGGGCACGTCGTGTTCCCGGTGCAACCAGGTGGGCTGGGCAGTCATGCCGTGGCTCCTTCCAGAGCGGGTGTCCGCGTACGCAGCCACCAGTCGCGCATGCCCCACAGGACGAGGGCGCCGTAGACGACGTAGATGAGACCGGAGAAGGCGAGTCCGCTGTGGAAGTTCAGCGGGACGCCGACGAGGTCGACCAGGAGCCAGGCGAACCAGAACTCGACCATGCCGCGCGCCTGGGCGAGCATCGCGACCAGCGTGCCGGCGAAGATGTAGGCGTCCGCCCACGGGCTCCAGGAGAGCGAGGGGAAGGCGGTGAACAGGCCGCCGACCGCGAGGGTGCCGAGGGCCGCCCCGCCGACCAGGTAGCCGCGTTCGCGCCAGGTCGCGAACCGGACCGCTATGGAGCCGTCCTGGGCCTGCTGCCTGCCCCGGGTCCACTGCTGCCAGCCCCAGACGGCGACCGCGATGACGATGACCTGCTTGCCGACGCTGCCCGCCTGCTGGACGGAGACGTTGGCGGCGACCAGCACGACGCCGGACAGGAGCTGGGCGGGCCAGGTCCAGATCGAGCGCAGCCAGCCGAGCGCGAGGGCGACGAGGCCGACGGTGTTGCCGATCATGTCGGACCAGATGATGTGCTGGTCGAGGACGGTGAACGCCTCGGAGTTCAGCCAGTGCAGCGCGCTCACTTCGAGTCTCCCAGCAGCCGCTCGACGTACTTGGCGATGACGTCCACTTCCAGGTTGACCGGGTCGCCGGGCCCCTTGATGCCGAGCGTGGTCAGCGCGAGGGTGGTGGGGATGAGGCTGATGGTGAAGTAGTCCGGTCCGGCGTCCACCACGGTCAGGCTGACGCCGTCCACGGTGATCGAGCCCTTCTCCACCACGTACCGGGTGAGAGCGTCCGGGAGCGAGATCTTGACGATCTCCCAGTTCTCGGAGGGGCGGCGCTCCAGGATGCGGCCGGTGCCGTCGACGTGCCCCTGGACGATGTGGCCGCCGAGGCGTCCGCCGAGCGCCATGGGGCGTTCGAGGTTGACGCGGGAGCCGGTGGTCAGGGCGCCTAGGCTGGAGCGGTTCAGCGTCTCGGCCATCACGTCGGCGGTGAACTCGTGCTCGCCGAGGTCCACGACGGTCAGGCAGACGCCGTTCACGGCGATCGAGTCCCCGTGCTTGGCGCCCTCGGTGACGACGGGTCCGCGCAGGCGGAAGCGGGAGGCGTCGTCCAGTTGCTCGACGGCGGTGACCTCGCCCAGTTCTTCGACGATTCCGGTGAACATTCAGTTCTCCTTCCGGGCGGGGCCGGGGACGGCGGTGACGCGCAGATCGGGGCCGATGCGGACGGTCTCCGTCACGTCGAGGCGCAACGCCTCGGTGATCGTGGAGATTCCGGCGTCGGCGAGGGCGGCGGGGCCCGCGCCGATGAGGACGGGGGCGAGATAGCCGACGACCTTGTCGACGAGTCCCGCGGCGACGAAGGCGCCGGCCAGGACCGGGCCGCCTTCGAGGAGTACGGAGCGCACGCCGCGCTCGTGGAGGGCGGCGAGCAGGGCGGCCGGGTCGAGACCGGGGCCCCCGGCCGCGCGGGGCAGCCGCAGGACCACCTCGTGGGGCAGGTGGCCGGTGTCCGCGTCCTCGGCGACCGCGATCAGGGTGGGCGCGGTGGCGTCGAGGACCCGGGCGCCGGGCCGTACGGCGGTGGCGCGGGTGTCCATGACGACGCGCAGGGGCTGGACGGCACCCTTGATGCCGCGCACCCCGAGCTGGGGGTCGTCGGCGCGGGCGGTGCCGGAGCCGACGAGGACCGCGTCGGCCTCGGCGCGCAGCCGGTGCACGTCGGCGCGGGACTCCGCGGAGCTGATCCAGCGGCTGGTGCCGTCGGCGGCGGCGACCCGGCCGTCCAGGCTCGCCGCGTACTTCCAGGTGAGGTGCGGCCGGCCGCGGCGGACGGAGGTGAGCCAGGCGGCGTTGCCCGCCTCGGCCTCGTCGGCGAGGAGGCCCGCCTCGGCCCGGACCCCGGCGGCGCGGAGCGTTTCGGCGCCACCGGTGGCCTGCGGGTCCGGGTCGCCGACCGCGTACACGACACGGGCGATCCCGGCCTCGATGAGCGCCTGGGCGCAGGGGCCGGTGCGGCCGGTGTGGTTGCACGGTTCGAGGGTGACGTAGGCGGTGCCACCGCGGGCCCGGTCGCCGGCCGCGCGCAGGGCGTGGATCTCGGCGTGCGGGCCGCCGGCGCGCTGGTGGAATCCTTCGCCCGCGGTCTCTCCGGCGGCGTCGAGGACGACGCATCCGACGACCGGGTTGGGGCTGGTGGAGCCGAGACCGCGGGCGGCGAGCGCGATGGCTCGGCGCATGGCGGTGGTGTCGGCTGCGGTGTCCACCGGGTCCTCCTGCCTCTTCGGGCACGGACTCCGGGGCCTGTCGATGACGACAGAGAAGCGGAACGCACGACAGGGACGCCTGAAGCCGGAAAACACGGAGGGGTCCGGTGGTCCGGAACCTCCGCCGACGGCGGCGTACCCGCGAAACGGCCCGCCGCGCACTGCCTCCCATCCGGACTTTAACCGTCGGTCCAGGAATTTCACCTGGTCAACCGGCCGCTGGATGCGGACGGGTCGCGGACTGTAACCGCCGGTTCGGAATTGCACCGACCCCGGAGTGCGCTGCTGCTGGTACACGATCAGTGTGCCACGACCCGGCAGAGGCCAACCGGGTGAACGCTGTGGAGTGGCTCACAGACAGCACGTGACAAGGCCCCTTTCGGACATCCGCGCAGGAATGAACCGCGATTGGTCCAGACCTATTGACGCACTGGTCTAGTCCTCTTAATCTCTGCGTCACCTCCGAGGAGCGGTTCCGCGGTGTGCGCACGCCCGGGACCAGGCACGGCCCACCCCCTTGTTCAGTTGTGTTCTGCCGACCTCCCCAGGAGGAACCGAACGTGCTGTCCCCCACCCGTGCGAGAGCCTCGCTCCTCGCCGCCGGCGCAGGCATCGCCGCGCTGCTGATCGGCTCGCTCTCCGCGACCCCCTCGCAAGCCGCCGACCAGGAGTCCTGTCGCCCCGACGGGCTCTACGAGACACCGGGCGTCTCCGTCCCCTACTGCTCCGTGTACGACTCCGAGGGCCGCGAGAAGATGGGCGCCGACCACCCCCGGCGCGTCATCGGCTACTTCACCAACTGGCGGACCGGCAAGGACGGCAAGCCCGCCTACCTGGCCTCCGACATCCCCTGGGACAAGGTCACCCACCTCAACTACGCCTTCGCCCACGTCGACGGAGCCAACAAGCTCTCGGTCGGCGCGGATGGGCCGGAAAACGCCTCCACCGGCATGACCTGGCCGGGCGTCAAGGGCGCCGAAATGGACCCGGACCTCCCCTACAAGGGCCATTTCAACCTGCTCGGCAAGTTCAAGAAGCAGTACCCGAACGTGAAGACGATGGTCTCCGTCGGTGGCTGGGCCGAGACCGGCGGCTACTTCGGCGACGACGGCGAGCGGGTCGGCTCGGGCGGCTTCTACTCGATGGCCACCAACGCCGACGGCTCGGTCAACCAGGCCGGGATCGACACCTTCGCGAACTCGGCGGTCGACTTCATCCGGAAGTACGGCTTCAACGGCGTCGACATCGACTACGAGTACCCGACCACCATGAAGGACGCCGGCAACCCGCTGGACTGGACGCTGTCCAACGCCCGCCGTGCCGGTCTGGTCAAGGGCTACGCCGCGCTGATGAAGACCCTGCGCGAGAAACTGGACCGGGCCTCCGCCGCAGACGGCCACCACTACCTGCTCAGCGTCGCCGCGCCCTCGTCGGGCTATCTGCTGCGCGGCATGGAGACGTTCCAGGTCCAGAAATACCTGGACTACGTCAACATCATGTCGTACGACCTGCACGGCGCCTGGAACGAGTACGTCGGCCCCAACGCCGCGCTCTACGACGACGGCAAGGACGCGGAGCTCGCCCAGGCGAGCGTCTACTCGACCTCGCAGTACGGCGGCACCGGCTACCTCAACACGGACTGGGCCTACCACTACTTCCGCGGCTCGATGCCGTCGGGCCGTATCAACATCGGCCTGCCGTACTACACCCGCGGCTTCAAGAACGTGCAGGGCGGCACCAACGGCCTGTGGGGCAAGGCGGCTTCGACCGACTGCCCGGCCGGGGCGGGGCTGACCAAGTGCGGTGACGGTGCCGTCGGCATCGACAACCTCTGGCACGACCTGGACACCAACGGCAAGGAGTCGCCCGCCGGCTCCAACCCGATGTGGCACGCCAAGAACCTGGAGAAGGGCATCGTCGGCGACTACGTCACGGACTACGGGTTCCCCGCGGACACCGAGCTGACCGGCGCCTACGTCCGCAACTACGACGCGACGCTGGTCGCGCCGTGGCTGTGGAACGCCGAGAAGAAGGTCTTCCTGTCCACCGAGGACGAGCAGTCCGTGCAGGCCAAGGCGGACTACGTGGCCGACAAGGGCATCGGCGGCACGATGATCTGGGAGCTGGCCGGCGACTACGGCTGGAACGCGGCCAAGGGGCAGTACGAGCCCGGCTCCACGCTCACCTCGACCATGTACGACACGTTCAGGAAGGCCGCGCCGTACGGGGCTAAGCGCTCCACGATCGACCTGCCGGCGCAGGCGCTCGACATCGACGTCTCCTTCGACCAGTTCCCGCTGGGTGACTCCAACTACCCGATCAGCCCCAAGCTGAAGATCACCAACAACACGAAGGCGACGCTGCCGGGCGGCACGGAGTTCCAGTTCGACTACTCCACCTCGGCGCCCGCCAACGCCAAGGACCAGTCGGGCTTCGGTACGACGATCGTGCGCAGTGACCACACCGCCGCGAACAACATCGGCGGGCTGAAGGGCGACTACAACCGCGTCTCGCTGAAGCTGCCGTCCTGGCAGAGCCTGGCGCCCGGCGCGTCGGTCCAGGTCGACTTCGTGTACTACCTGCCGACGTCCACGCCGTCCAACTGGACGGTGACGTTCGGCGGCACGTCCTACGCGCTGGCGGCGGACCTGGCCCGGGGCACGACCGTGGTCGAGCCGGGCACCGGCTCGACGCCCACGCCCGACCCGTCCGGCTCCACCGGCCCGAGCCCCGGCCCGTCGGGCGGCACGTGCGCGGCGGCGGCGTGGAGCGCGAGCGCGGAGTACGGCACCGGTACGACGGTGAGCCAGGACGGCCACCAGTGGAAGGCGAAGTGGTGGACGAAGGGCGAGAAGCCCGGCACCACCGGTGAGTGGGGCGTCTGGCAGGACCTGGGCACCTGCTGAGCCCTGCCTCTTGAGCCCGTCCGGCGATCGAGGACGGAACCGGCAGGCCGGTCCGGGGCGCCTCGCGAGGGC
This sequence comes from Streptomyces sp. SAS_281, assembly GCF_052542855.1. Lineage (NCBI taxonomy): Bacteria > Bacillati > Actinomycetota > Actinomycetes > Kitasatosporales > Streptomycetaceae > Streptomyces > Streptomyces sp. SAS_281. Next base: position 10,296 of record NZ_JBMNDO010000145.1, on the reverse strand, counting down.
CCCGGACCGGGACCGGGACCGGGATCAAGCGCCCGGGGCGAACAGCACATCCTGCGCGGCCTCCCGCGCCGCGAGCAACGCCCCCCGGCGGACCGCCGTGCCGCCCAGCAGCCCCACCCGGACCTCCGTCCGCAGCGGGGACATCGCCTCCAGCCGCCCCGAGACCCGGGCGGCCAGCGCGTCGCCCCCCGCGTGGCCCACCTCGCCGGAGAGCAGGACGAGCCCGGGGTCGAGGACGGAGGCCACCGCGGCGGCGCCCAGCGCGATCCGGTCGGCCAGGGCGCCGAGGAAGCCCTCGCTGTCGCCCTCCCCCGCGAGCGCCGCCCGGACGGCCGCCGCCGCGCCGGGCTCCTGGCCCTTCTCCGTGACGGCGATCCCGTACCGCGCGGCCAGTTCGCAGAGCGGCGCCGAGCCGGCCAGTGAGTGGAAGCCCCCTTCGCAGTTGACGGCCGAGGGTGTGCCGACCGTGCCCGGGACCGGCAGGAAGCCGAGTTCGCCCGCGCCGCCCGAGGCCCCCCGGCGCACCTTGCCGTCGAGTACGACCGCCGCCCCCACCCCGTGGCCCAGCCAGAGCAGGACGAACGTGTCGTGGTCGCGGGCCGCGCCGACGCGGTGCTCGGCGACGGCGGCGAGGTTCGTCTCGTTCTCGACCAGTACCGTCGCCGGCAGCCGCTCCTGGAGCGCCCGGACCAGGCTGCGGTGCCAGGACGGCAGCCCGCTGCTGTCCCGCAGCTCCCCGGTGACGGGGTCGATCAGCCCCGGCGCGCCGATGCCGACGCTGTGCAGGGGTGCCGTGCCCGCGCTGCGGGCGGTGGAGGCCAGCAGGGCCGCCGCCTGCTCGACGGCGTCGTCGGCCGCGGTCTCGCTGCCGATGGGCAGGACCGCCTCGGCCAGCGTCGCGCCCAGCAGATCGGCGACGACGACGGCGACGCTGTCGGTGCGCACGTCGAGCCCGGCCAGCAGCGCGCGGTCCGCGACGATGCCGTAGAGCCGGGCGTTGGGGCCCCGGCGGTCGGCCCCGGTCTCGCCGACGACATGGATCAGACCCGCGCCCTGGAGGCGCTCCACGAGGTCCGCGACGGTCGGCCGGGAGAGCCCGGTCAGGGTCTTCAACTGGGTGGCCGTCAGGGGTCCGTCCTGCTGGAGGAGGCGCAGGGCGAGCCGGTCGTTGATGGCCCGGGCGGTGCTCGGTGATGCGGGCATGCCGGAATCCTTCCAGATCACCGCCGAACCGGGGACGTACGGACGGTCTATTTATCAGGCAGGGTTCCTGATAGTTTAGCGCCCGCATCGTGGAACAGGACTTCAGGGGAGGGCACGGCGATATGACGACCACATCCACGGCTACGGTCTTCAGCACCAGGGAGGTGCGGCGGGCCAGGTACGCCATCGCGGCGGTCTTCACCGTGCACGGATCGGTGACCGGCAGTTTCGCCACCCGGGTCCCCTGGATCCAGGACCACGCGGGCGTGAGCGCGGGCCAGCTGGGCCTCGCGCTGGCCTTCCCCGCGATCGGCGCCTCGATCGCGATGCCGCTGGCCGGCGCGGTGAGCCACCGTTTCGGCGCGCGGACCGCGCTGCGCGGGCTGCTGGCCATGTGGACGCTGTCGCTGATCCTGCCCGCCCTGGCACCCAATCTGCTCACCCTGTGCGCGGCGCTGTTCGTGTACGGCGCGTCGGCGGGCGTCTCCGACGTGGCGATGAACGCGCTCGGGGTCGAGGTGGAGAACCGCCTCGACAAGTCGATCATGTCCGGTCTGCACGGCATGTGGAGCGTGGGCGCCCTGCTGGGGTCGGCGGCGGGCACGGTCGCCGCCCACGCGGGCACCGACGCCCGGCTGCACCACCTGATAGCCGCCGTGGTGCTGACCCTGCTCGGCCTGATCGTGTGCCAGTGGGTGTTCGACCTGCGCAGTGAGCCGGACGAGGAGCCGCCGCCGCGCTTCGCGCTGCCGCCCAAGTCGGCCCTGATCATCGGCGCGGTGGGCTTCTGCGCGGTGTTCGCCGAGGGGGCCAGCCTCGACTGGTCGGCGGTCTACCTCCGCGACACGCTGGACAGCTCGGCCGGTCTCGCGGCCGTGGCCACCACCGCGTTCGCGCTGACGATGGCGATCGCCCGGATCGCCGGAGACCGCGTGGTCGACCGCTTCGGCGCGGTGCGCACCGTACGGGCCGGAGGCGTCCTGGCCACGCTCGGCGGGGTGCTGGTGGTCACCGCTCCGCACGTGGCGCTCGCGATGTGCGGGTTCGGGATGATGGGACTCGGCATCGCCGTGGTGGTCCCGCTCGCCTTCGCGGCGGCCGGGCGCAGCGGGCCCAAGCCGGCCCAGGCCATCGCGGGCGTCGCGACGATCACGTACACCTCCGGCCTCATCGCCCCGTCGGCGATCGGTTCGCTGGCCGAGGCGACCTCGCTGGTCGTGTCGTTCGGCCTGGTGACGGCGCTGGCGTTCGGTCTGGTCCTGGGGGCGGGGGTGCTGCGGGCCGGTGACCGCAAGCCGATGTCCCAGGGTGCGGCGGTACGGGACGCGGCGGCCCGGCCCCGCGCCTGACCCCTTCCCCGGGCGCCACGAAACCAGCGAACCGGAACGGGTGGGTCCGGCCGAGGGGTGCGGACCGGGCGGCACTACCATGGCGCTGATCTTTTCCGCGACGAGCGCCGTGCCCGGCCGGCACGGGCTCACGCACCTACACACAGGGAGCAACCATGGGCCTCGGCGTGCGCTGGACCTTGCACGGCGACGGGAAGACACCCGCGCCGGGAGCGGTGGTCCGCCCGGACGAGCGGCTCTCCTGGCCCCGCACCTTCGGGCTCGGCGCGCAGCACGTGGTCGCCATGTTCGGCGCGTCGTTCGTCTCGCCGGTCCTCATGGGGCTCGACCCCAACCTGGCCATCATGATGTCGGGCGTCGCGACGGCCATCTTCCTGCTGGCCACCCGCGGGCAGGTGCCGAGCTACCTGGGCTGCTCGCTCTCGTTCGTCGGCGTCGCCGCCACGATCCGGGCGAGCGGCGGCGACAGCGCGGTGGTGACCGGCGCGGTCTTCGTGGTCGGCGTGGTGCTCTTCCTGGCCGGTCTCGCCGTGCAGCGGTTCGGTGCGCGGATCATCCACGCGGCGATGCCGCCCGTGGTGACGGGCGCGGTGGTCATGCTCATCGGCTTCAACCTCGCGCCGGTGACCGCGTCGACGTACTGGCCGCAGGACCAGTGGACGGCTCTGCTGGTGATGCTCTTCACCGGTCTGGCCGTGGTCTGCCTGCGCGGCTTCTTCTCCCGGATCGCGATCTTCCTGGGGCTGATCTTCGGTTACGTGCTGTCCTGGCTGCTCGACCGGGTCTTCGGCAAGATCCACTCCCCCGCCGGCGGCGCCGAGTCGGTGGACCACTGGCGGCTGGACCTCTCGGGCGTCGGGAAGGCCGACTGGGTCGGGCTGCCCTCGTTCCACGCGCCGAGCTTCGAGTGGTCGGCGATCCTGGTCGCCCTGCCCGTCGTCATCGCCCTGATCGCTGAGAACGCCGGCCATGTGAAGGCGGTCGGCGAGATGACCGGCCGCTCGCTGGACGGCAAGCTGGGCACGGCGATCGCGGCGGACGGTGCCGCGTCGATGCTGTCGACGGCGGTGGGCGGCCCGCCGAACACCACGTACTCCGAGAACATCGGCGTGATGGCCGCGACCCGGGTGTACTCCACCGCCGCCTACTGGGCCGCCGCCTGCTTCGCCCTGCTCTTCGGTCTCTGCCCGAAGTTCGGCGCCGTCGTCGCCGCGATCCCCGGCGGGGTGCTGGGCGGCATCACCGTCATCCTGTACGGCATGATCGGCCTGCTCGGCGCCCAGATCTGGCTGAACGCCAAGGTGGACCTGCGCAATCCGCTGAACCTGGTGCCGGCGGCGGCGGGCATCATCATCGGCGTCGGCGGGGTCAGCCTGAAGATCACGGACAACTTCGAGCTGAGCGGGATCGCGCTCGGCACCATCGTCGTGATCACCGGCTACCACGTGCTGCGGGCGTTCGCCCCGGCGCACCTCAAGACGCAGGAGCCGCTGCTCGACTCGGGCACGTCCGCCTACGACGAGGAACGCCCGGCCACGGATTCGTGACCGGGGAACCCGCTCAGTCCTCGGGGAGTTCGACCGGGGCCAGCTCGTCGAAGCGGTCGCCGGGGCCGGGGTTGGTCGCGTCGGTCGCGCCGCCGAAGTGGGTCATCACGCCCCACACCGCGTTCAGCGCGGTCTGCACGGCACCCTCGGCCCAGCCGGCCGTCCAGGAGATGTCGTCACCGGCCAGGAACAGGCCCCGCTTGTCGGCGGGCAGCCGGTCCTGCATGAAGTGGGTGAACAGGCGCCGCTGGTAGCGGTAGTGGCCGGGCAGGTTGGCCTTGAACGCGCCCATGAACCACGGCTCGTTCTCCCAGGAGACGGTGACCGGGTTGCCGGTGATGTGGCTGCGGATGTCGACGTTCGGGTAGATCTCGCCGAGCGATTTCAGCATGACGTCCATCCGCTCGGCCGCCGAGAGCGGCAGCCACTTCAGGCTGTCGTCGCACCAGGTGTACGAGAGGCAGATGCTCGCCGGCCGGTCCGGTCCGTCGTCCAGCAGGTACGTGCCCCGGGTCATCCGGTCGGTCAGCGTCATCGACATCGTGTCGCGGCCGGTGGTCTCGTCCTTGTCCAGCCAGAACGGCCGGTCGACGGGCACGAACAGCTTGGACGACTCCATGTAGTGGGTGCGCTCCATCGCCGTCCAGTGGTCGATCGGGAAGAGCGCGTCGTCGCAGGCGATCTTGGAGAGCAGCAGCCAGGACTGGCCGGTGAAGACGGCCGCCCGGAAGGTGCGGATGTCGCCGGAGGCGTCGGTGACGGTGATCCGGTTGCCGGCCGTACGGTTCAGCCGGGTGACGGCCCCGCGCGGCTCGCCGCCGTGCAGCGAGGACAGCGAGGTGCCGAGCGGCCAGTGCGTGATCTTCCGCGGCTCGCGCTCCCACAGCCGCAGCGGGAGCTGCTGGCTGCCCCCGACGATGGAGCGGTGGTGGTCGTCCGCCTCGGTGTAGACGACGCGCAGGATCTCCAGGATGGAGTTGGGGAAGTCGGTGTCCCAGCCGCCGGTGCCGAAGCCGACCTGGCCGAAGATCTCACGGTGCCGGAAGGACTTGAAGGCGTCGGAGTCGCAGAGGAAGCCGTAGAAGGTCTGGTTGTCCAGCTTCTCGACCAGCCGGGACCAGATCTCCCTGATCCGGTCCACGTCGCGCTCGCGCATCGCCCGGTTCATGTCGGAGAAGTCGGCGCCCTCCTCCAGGCAGCGGTTCCAGGCGTCCATCACATCGCGGTAGACCTGCGGGAGTTCGTCGATGGTCCTGGCGTAGTGCGACTCGCCCTTGAGGTCGACCACGGTCGAAGGGGTCGCCGGGCAGAGCGGGTTGGGGAACGGCTTCGTCTCCAGGCCCACGAGGTCGATGTAGTGCTGGAGGGCGGTGGAGGAGGGCGGGAAGCGCATCGCGCCCATCTCGGCGGTGAGCGGCTCGCCGTCGGTGGCGCAGCCGTCGAACTCGACGGTGCGCAGCCGTCCCCCGATGCGGTCGGCCTCGTACACGACGGGCTTCAGGCCCATCTTCATCAGCTCGTACGCGGTGATGATGCCGGAGAGCCCGCCGCCGATGACGGCCACCTCCGTGCCGTGCTCGGTCGCCGGTATCTGGCCCAGGCCCGCCGGGTGGGCGAGGAAGTCGTCGTAGGCGTACGGGAAGTCCGGCCCGAACATGGTGATCGGCGGGGCCGCTTCCTCGGTGTGCTGGACGGCGGGGGGCACGGCGGTCATGGGGTACGGGCTCCTTGCGGTACGGGCGAAGACGTGGAGGTGGCGGGCCGGGCTCAGACGAGGGAGCCGTACAGGCCGGGGCGGCGGTCGCGGAGGTACGGATTGGCGGCCCGCGAGTCCGCGAGCAGGGCGAGGTCGACCTCGGCGGTGACCAGCTCGTCGCCGCGCCCCGCACGGGCACGGACCGTGCCGTCGGGTCCGGCCAGGCAGCTCAGCCCGGTGAAGTCGAACGCGCCTTCCGGTCCGGTCCGGTTGACGTACGCGATGTAGAGCTGGCTCTCGAAGGCGCGGACCGGGACGAGGTATTCGGCGACGAACGAGAAGGGGTGCATCAGCGCGGTCGGGACCAGCAGGAGGTCGGTGCCGGCCAGGGCGTGCGCCCGTACGTTCTCCGGGAACTCGACGTCGTAGCAGGTCAGCAAGCCGATCCGGACGCCGTCCAGCTCGGCCTGGACCACGGGCTGCCCGCCGGGGGTGAACCAGTGCTGCTCGAAGTCCCCGAAGAGGTGGGTCTTGCGGTAGTTGGCGAGCGTGGTGCCGTCGGGGCCGATGAGCTGCGCGGAGTTGTACAGGGTGTCGCCGTCGCGCTCGGGGTAGCCGTAGTGCACGGCGATCCCGTGCCGCACGGCGATCTCCGCGACGGCGCGGGCGGCGGGCCCGTCGGCCGCCTCGGCCAGCCGGGGGACGTCGTCGCCGATCGCGTACCCGGTGAGGTACAGCTCGGGGCAGACCAGGAGCCGGGCCCCGGTGCCGGCGGCGCGGCGCGCGGCGTCCGCCAGCAGCTCGACGGAGCCGGCGACCGAGCCGGGACGCCCGGAGCTCTGGAGCAGGGCGGTGCGCAACGGCGGCATGGCTGACCTCGGACGATACGGCGGGGCGGGGACGTAGAAACGGTACGTTCCGCGATTCGGCCCGGACAAGGCGCGACCGTTGCGCACCGACGGCCGATCCGTTGCGCGGTTCGGGCGGGGGGCGGCGATTCGTTGTGTGAGCCCGTGGTCGTCCAGCCTGTCGGGTCACCCGGGGCGGCTCCCCCGCGGGAGGGCTACCCCGGGGACCCCGACGAGTACCGCCGCAGCAGCGGCGAGAGCACCAGCACGGACTTCGTCCGTTCCACGTACGGCTCCCCCGCGATCCGCTCCAGGACCTGTTCGAAGTGCCGCATGTCCGCCGCGAAGACCTGGACCAGCGCGTCCGCGTCGCCGGTGACCGTGGACGCGGAGGCGACCTCGGGGTAGCGGGCGAGGCCCTGCTTGATGGACTCCGGGGACGTGTTGCGGCTGCAGTAGATCTCGATGTACCCCTCGGTCTCCCAGCCGAGCGCCGCCGGGTCGACCCGCACGGTGAACCCGGTGATGGCCCCCTCGGCGCGCAGCCGGTCCACCCGGCGTTTCACGGCGGGCGCGGACAGGCCGATGATCGAGCCGATGTCGGCGTAGGAGCGGCGGGCGTCCTCGGCCAGGGCGTGGACGATGCGTTCGTCGAGGTCGTTCAGTCGCACGTCGTACGGGTCACTTCTCTGCGGGGCACGGACGGAGCCGGGCATGACTGTGCCGGGGGGCAGCGCGTGCCGCCCCCCGGCAGTAGACCACGGGTCGGGGTTCGTCCGGCGGATCGGGGCCGGACAGCCCCCTAGCTCCAGCTGGCGTGCAGCGGCTTGCCCTCCGCGTAGCCTGCCGCGCTCTGGACGCCGACGACGGCCTTCTCGGCGAACTCCGCGAGGGAGGCCGCGCCCGCGTACGTGCAGGAGGAGCGGACACCCGCGATGATCGAGTCGACCAGGTCCTCGACTCCGGGGCGCGCCGGGTCCAGGAACATCCGCGAGGTGGAGATGCCCTCCTCGAAGAGCGCCTTGCGGGCCCGGTCGTACGCGGACTCGTCGGAGGTCCGGTTCTTCACGGCGCGCGCCGACGCCATGCCGAAGGACTCCTTGTAGAAGCGCCCGTCCGCGGCCTGCTGGAGGTCGCCCGGGGACTCGTACGTGCCGGCGAACCAGGAGCCGATCATCACGTTGGACGCGCCGGCCGCGAGTGCCATGGCCACGTCGCGCGGGTGGCGGACCCCGCCGTCGGCCCAGACGTGCTTGCCGTACTTCTTCGCCTCGGCGGCGCACTCCAGCACGGCCGAGAACTGGGGGCGGCCCACGCCGGTCATCATGCGGGTGGTGCACATGGCGCCGGGTCCGACGCCGACCTTGATGATGTCCGCGCCGGCCTCGATGAGGTCGCGCACACCCTCGGCGGCGACGATGTTGCCCGCCACGATCGGCACCTGCGGGTCCAGCGCCCGGACCGCGCGCACCGCGTTGATCATGGACTCCTGGTGGCCGTGCGCGGTGTCCACGACGAGGGTGTCCACCCCGGCGTCGAGGAGCTGCTTCGCCTTGCCGGCCACGTCGCCGTTGATGCCGACGGCGGCGGCGATCCGGAGCTTGCCGGCCGCGTCGGTGGCGGGGCTGTAGAGCGTGGCGCGCAGGGCGCCCTTGCGGGTGAGGATGCCGACGAGGCGGCCGTCCGCGTCGACGGCGGGGGCGAGCTTGCGGTTGGCGCCGTCCAGCTTGTTGAAGGCGTCGCGCGGGTCGATGTCCGCGTCCAGCAGGACCAGGTCCTTGGACATGACCTCGGAGAGCTGGGTGAAGCGGTCCACGCCGGACAGGTCGTGGTCGGTGACCACGCCGACGGGCCGGCGGTCGGCGTCCACGACGACTCCGGCGCCGTGCGCGCGCTTGTGCAGCAGGGACAGCGCGTCGGCGACGGTCTGGCCCGGCGACAGCTCGATGGGCGTGTCGAGCACCAGGTGGCGCGTCTTGACCCAGGAGATGACCTCGGTGACGACCTCGATCGGGATGTCCTGCGGGATGACGACGAGGCCGCCGCGGCGGGCGATGGTCTCGGCCATCCGGCGGCCCGCGATCGCGGTCATGTTCGCGACCACGAGGGGGATGGTGGTGCCGCTGCCGTCGGGCGAGGAGAGGTCGACACCCTGGCGCGATCCGACCGCCGACCGGCCCGGAACCATGAAGACGTCGTCGTACGTGAGGTCGTACGGGACCGAGGGGGACTCTGTATAGCGACCGGTGCCGGGCTCAAGAAAACGCATAACACTCATTTTTTCATACGAAATGGCGCAGGTCGCTTCCACGAAGACACAGCAAATGACTCCCACACTCGTATGTTCCTACGAACGAAGTCGCAGGAACCGCTGCGGGAGTCCCGGGCAAGTGCCACCTGCCTTGCCCCGAGACCTTACCCGAACAGCTTTCAACCATTCCCGATCATCTGCCCTGGACCTGGTGACAGGGGGTCAGGTAGCTTCAAACCCGCAGGTCCCGTGGGTCACCACAACGCCCCGGAGGAACGGACGGATCGTGCTCAACTTCCGTCACCCGTACGACCGGAGAGGATCACGACCCGCCCGTGGAGAACGAACTTCCGGACATCTACTGCCCGTTCCCCCAGCGGACGAACCCGCACGTCGCCCACGTACGGGAGCATTTGGACACCTGGACCCGCAACACCGGTCTGGTGCACCGGGATTCAGCCAGGGAGCGTTTCGAGCAGGCCGACTTCGGCGCGTTCGTCGGCATGGTCTACCCGACCGCCGACAGTGAGAATCTCGATCTGGTCGCCGACTGGTTCGTCTGGCTCTTCCTTGTGGACGACCAGCTGGACGACGGCCATCTCGGCCGGAGTCCGGAGCGGGTGCGGGACGTCGTCGCCCTGATGCTGGCGGTGGTCGAGGGAACCCGAACCGGAGTGCTGGAGAACGAGGAGCTGCCCGCCGCCGTGGTGGCCCTCATCGACCTGTGGCAACGTACGACACCGACCGCGGCGGTGCACTGGCGGCGCAGGTTCGCCTGGCACCTGAAGAAGTACCTCACCACCGCCACCACCTGGGAGGCCGGGAACCGGGCGGCGGGCGTGGTGCCCTCGGAGGAGCTGTACATAGAGAAGCGCCGCCACACCGGCGCGATCATCGTCTGCATGGACCTGATAGAGATCGTCGCCGGCATCGAGGCGCCCTCCTCGATCCACAACGACCCCCGGTTCATCACCGCCCTCGAAGCGTCCTGCAACCACGTCTGCTGGGCCAACGACGTGTATTCCTACGAGAAGGAGCAGGTGCTCGGGGAGATCCACAACCTCGTCCACCTGGTCCGCCACCACCGCGGCTACGGCAAGCAGCAGGCGCTGGAGCACGTCTGCGCGGAACTCGCCGTCGAGACGGAGCGCTTCCTGACGGCGGAGCGCGAGCTGCTGGAGGCGTATCCGCAGCTCGCGGGGATGCTGGAGCCGTATCTCGACGGCATGCGCAGCTGGATGCGCGGCAATCTCGACTGGTCCCGGCAGACCCCCCGCTACAACCCGGCCGACGTCAGCCAGTACGAGCAGCCGGAGCAGTATCTGGAGTCCACGGTCCTGGGCGTCTCCCAGGACTGAGCGCCGGAGGTACGGGAGAGGGGCGAGCGGTCGGTGACAGCTCG
>NZ_JBMNDO010000144.1:0-19237 GCF_052542855.1 Streptomyces sp. SAS_281 | reverse complement strand
CCGGCGGCGTCTGGTGCGTGCGATCGCAAGGCGGAGGGTCGCCCCGATACTGGGTGTGTCGGGGCGACCCCGACAACGCGGCGAGCGTGCGTGCCAGGCGCCGCCGGACAGGCGGGACTTTCGAAACACGCCCTAGGTGGAGGCGTGGTCCGCTGCCGCTCGGAGGGCGGGGATCAGTTCGGCGAGCTGTTCGAGCTGGTCGCGCTGGGAGTGCAGGTCCAGGGCACCGAGGCGGGCGACGATGTGCCGAGCACCGGCGGCGACGTACCGTCCCAGCTGCTCGAGTATCTGGTCCGCCGAACCGGTGACCACTGCCTGGATCTCTTCCAGCTGCTCCAGTGGCATGCCGTACGTGGCCCGCGCGTACTCGTCCAGTGTCCGACGGCCGTTCTCGACGTCGTCGTCGATCCGTACAGAGACGAACAGTGCGGGGATGATGTCGTCCGTCTCGCGCCCTGCGCCGGTTGCCGCTTCGCGAATGCTGCGGAGGCCGGACGCGTAATCGGCGGGGTCGGGCGGGTAGGGCAGCCATCCGTCGTACATCCGGCCGGTGCGGGCCAGAGCCGCCGGGGTCGCACCGCCGAGCCAGATGGGCGGGCCGCCGGCTCGGTGCGGCCTGGTCGTGGACGGGATGTCCTCGAACCGGAGGATTTCGCCGTGGAAGGCATCGGCGCCGTCCCACAGAGCCCGCCAGAGCGCGACAGTCTCGTCCAGACGGGCGAAGCGCCTTTCCCACGGCAGCTCGGACAACGTGTAGAGGGGCCGCCCGAAGCGGCCGGGGAAGCCGGCGCCAACGGTCACGACAAGCCTGCCGGCGGACAGCAGGTCGATCGAGGCGAGTGCCTGCGCGGCCTGGACCGGCCGACGAAGGAAGGGCATCAGCGCAGCCGTCCCCAGGGTGACGGAATCAGTGACCGGCGCGAGTGCGGCCAGCATCGTGAGCGCCTCGACCCGCGGGCTGATCAGAGAATCGTTGGCGAAGAGCGAGGTGAAGCCGGCGCGTTCGGCGGAGCGGCCGAAGGCGACCAGCTCGCGAGCGTCGCCGGCAGGGCCCCACTGGGCGGTTCCGGTCGGAAGCAGTACACCGATGTCCATGTCGGCCATGTTCACGACCCGGACGAGAGGCGACAATTCCCTGCGGGGAATGGCCGGGGACCCTCCGCCGCCGCTACAACAGGACTGTGGACTTCCCCCGGACACTGCGTGAGCGTCGTACCCGCCGTCATGTCAGCCAGCTCGATCTGGCGTTGCGAGCGGGCACCACCCAGCGCTACCTCAGCTTCATGGAATCCGGCAGGTCGGTCCCAGGCCGGAACATGGTCGTGCGCCTGGCCGAGTCGCTGGAACTGCCGCTGCGGGAGCGCAACGAGTTGCTGCTGGCCGCCGGTTACGCGCCCGCCTACCCGGAGAGCTCACTGGACGATCCGGTGCTGGCCCCCGTGCGTACGGCGATCGACCACATCCTGCGCGGGCATCTGCCGTACCCGGCGCTGGTTGTGGACAGAGGCGGCGACCTGGTCGCCGCGAACACCGCATTCGACGTGATCACCGAGGGCGCAGCCGAGGAACTGGTGGGCCCGGGCACGAATGTCTACCGCCTGGCCCTGCATCCCGACGGACTGGCTCCTCGTATCCTCAACCTCGCCGAGTGGGCGCGTCACATCTTGGTTCGCCTTGACCATCTCGGGGAGTTGCGCGCCGAGCTCACCGGGTACGTTCCCGACCTGGAGCCGTCCGACGGCCCACTCGGCTTCGCGGTGCCACTCCGCCTGCGGTCCTCCTACGGTGAGCTCCGCCTGATGACGACTGTGACGACCTTCGCCACTGCCATCGACGTGACGCTTGCCGAGCTGAAGCTGGAGGCGTTCCTGCCGGCCGACCCGGCGACGGCCGAGGCTCTCTCGGCCGCCGCCGGGGCAACGACCAGTGCTGCCGTCGCTCAGGAGCCCGGGAACATGTAGTCGGTCTTGATGCGGCCGTTGTCGTCGAGTACGAGGATGTCGGAACCGCCACCCACCGCTTCGCCGGTTGCGGTGGACACCGTTTCCCAGCCGATCCTGACCACGCCATGGAGACGCACTGCCCCGGGGCGCGACCGGAACGTGAACCCCTGCTTCTCAACGAACCGTTCGTAGCTTCGCGCGACACGGGTCTCGATGGCATCGAATCCTTGAGCTTCCAGCGTCGGGTAGTCGAAGCCGAGTTCCGCGGCGGTCTTCCTCATCTCCGCAGGCGGCTGAAGGATATGGGTGCCGTCCTCGGCCCATAGTCGCTCGATGATCGCGCGGCGCTCTGCGGCGTCGCGCACATTCCATTGAGCCATGTAGCGGTCGGCCAGCTGCTGCGGATCGATCCCGATCATCTGCGTCTCCTTGCCCGGGCAGGTCCCTTGTCACCAGATCCTGCGGGACGCGGTGGAGACCGACAATTCCTGAGAGGGAATGGGCTGGTAGGACCGTGAAACTGCCGTTGCCAGCGCCTAGAGGCGCCGGCAACGACTTACTGGCTTATCGGCAAACGAACCTGACGCGGCTACAGCCAGTCCCAGACGGTGCCGGCCTTCCGGGGCCACACGGCCCACAACGGCGACACCGTACCGGTTGAACACTTCCGCCAATGGGGAAAGACCCAGCGGCCGCCACGAGGGCATCAGGGATGGCCTCAGTGAGGCCGAGACTGGTGATCGCAGCCTTCCGGGCCTCGTGTCCCGTCCCCGAGCGTGGGGTGCGGCGCCCACGAGCCGGTGCGACGCCGGCGCAGGAGCGCCGGACTCCACTTCAAGGTCCTGACCGGACGTGAGGAGGAGGCCGGCGTCGTCACCGCCTCCACCCGTCGTTGGGCAAGCGCATACGTCACGGCAGGCCGTGCCGGGCAGCGCCGACTGCACGGGTTCCGGCAGGGCCCGGATGCCGCATAATCGAACGATGTTGGTCGAACTGGTGAAGGTCGCGAAGTTTCCCTGGAGCCCCTGGCTGGCCCAGGTCCGGACCTCGTTCGGCGGGACAGCGGTCCGCTGGTGCGGTGACCAAGCCGCGCAACCGGGCAAGTACCACGTCGAGTGGACGGTCGACGAAGACATCGTCTGGGGGCGGAACGCGAGACCGGCCGACGGAGCAGGACCGGGAGTCCGACCCGGCGGCCACTGCGTCGTCCTGCGTGGACGTCTGAACCTCACCGATAACGGCGCCGCCGTACTGGACTTCGATGGCTCGCAGATTCTGCTGGACCTTGCCGGCCCGCTGCCCGAAGGTACTGACGGCACGTGGGTCGAACTCCACATCGAGCGCGAGAAGATCGCCCTCCACCCGTACGAACTCTGAACCGGAGGCGGGCGTGGGACCTGAGGGCGTCGCTCCCGGCAGTCCCGGTCTTCGTCGACCGCGTTCCCGGCCTCCGGCACGCCGGGCAGCGGCTTGCGCCGCTTCTGCAGCGCCCCGGTGCGCCGTGCCTCCTCCGCTGTCGCGCGCAGCCGGCTCGGTGGTGTCGCGGCCGACGCGCTTCGAAAGCGTGGGCTGTTCAGCCGTTTCCTGCGGCGTTCTGCCGGCGCAGGTCCGCGTCGAAGGACTGCGAGGTGCCGTGTTTCCCGTACAACGCGAAGTATCCGAGGGACTTCCCTTCGCTGATACGGCTGGTGCTGTCCGCCGCTGCCTCGAAGGTGAGGGTGTCGTCGCCGTCCCGCATGATCACCGCGCCGAAATGGTTGTTCCACCGACCGGGCGCGTCGCTCAGGTTCACGTAGTGGTTCTGGCCGACCGCGGGTTCGGCCCGCGCTTGTTGCAGCTCACCCATCCTGGTGCCGAGCAGCCTCTGCGCGGCGGCCTGGCAGTCGTTGGGCATCGTGATGAGGAGGTCCTGCATCACGCGCTCCGGTTCCCGGGAGCCGGCGTACTCCATGACGATCACGCCGATGAGCCGCCCCGCCGTCTTCAGGTAGTCGGCCGGGTCGAGCAGCGGGTTCAGCGGGACGTTGTCGGCGGCCCACGTTGCTCCCAGGTTCTCCATCGCGAGTGCGAGCAGTCGTTGGTGCACGCTGTTGACGCTGCCGTCGCTGGGACGGCCCCCGCCCGCCAGCCTGGCGATGTCCTGGAGAAGCAGTCCGAGTGCGGCGGGCGGCCGAACCACGCTCCGCCGGTAGGAGTCGAGCTTCGTCTCCCTGTCCTGCGCGCTCTCACCCGCGATGGGCTCGTGTTCGCTGTCCGCCTGTCCGCCTGTCCGCCTGTGCGGCCTCGGCCGCCTCCCTCGACGCGAAGACAGGCAGCACCCGGTGCAGCACCCGGCCGCCGACCACCACCTGGCGGCCCGCTTCGAGGCGGATGCGGACCTGCTCCGACGCGGCCAACGCCGTGTTCGCCGACGCGATCAACTCCGCTTCCGCAAAGGCATCCTGGCGGCCGGAGACCGCGATCCTTCCGTTCTGTGAGATCCGGTCGTACGACGCGGTGTCCGCGATGTCGCGCTCCGCGTCCGGCTCGGTGTAGCGCTGTACGGGGGCGCCGGTCAGCGCACGGGTGACCGCCGCATTGCCGAAGCTGCGTTGCAGGGCGGCCAGCCGGGGAACTGGGCCGGCGGGCCGCCTGCTCACCCCTGCTGCCCGCTCGGGCAGCGGACGCTGCTGCGGCAGCCTCGCGTGCATCACGTCACCCACATTCCCGGCCGCCGCCGGGCGGCCCTCACCGTCAAACGCTCGGGCCCGGCGGCGCGAGAAGAAAGGCCGCTCGGGGAAGACCAGGGGCAGCGCCCCGTGCCCGCGCAGGCCGGGACGAGCACCTTCGGCCAGCCCCTTTCAGCCGGGAACCGAACAGCACCCGGCGGGGGCCCCGGAACCCGGCTGCTCGGCTCCCTGCTCACCGCACGCGGCAGGCGCGACGACCACGCCGAGAACCCGGCGGCGGGGAACCCGGCCACCCTCGTGATCGCGTCAGCCGCAAGGGCCGCGTCAGTTGCCGGCCAGAGCGAGTCCGGCCTCGCGCGCCTGCTCCTTGGCGGCGGTGTGGTGCTGGTCCGCGAGATCCCGCAACTGCTCCATGGCCGGTGTGGTGGCAGCCAGGGTCAGTTCGCGCTTGACCAGGGTGAGGTCGGCCTGCCACACGTCGCGGACGATGCGCTCGAGGTACGAAGTGGAGTGGTCCCAGCCTTCGCGCGGCGTGCCGGGGCCGTAGCCGCCGCCGATGGTGGTGATCAGGGCGGTGGGCTTGCCCTTGAGCACCGGGTCGGTGGGGCCGGCTCCGGCGATCACGAGGTCGACCCATGCCTTGAAATGCTGGGATACCCCGAAGTTGTAGAACGGCACCGCGAGTACGACCGCGTCCGCGTCGCGCAGCTCATTCACGAGTGTGGCCGCGAGAGCCGCAGCATCGCGCTGGGCCGGGCTCCGGTCCGCCTCGGGGGTGAACCCTGCCGTGGTCGCCAGGGCCCAGGCATCGGAGGGGAGGGGATCCGTGGCGATGTGCCGTCGCGTCACCGTGGCGTTGGGATGCGCGGCAGTCCACTCGGCCTCGACCAGGGAGGCCAGTTCGGTGCTGGCCGAAGTGGCCGGAAAGATGCTCGCGTCCAGGCGGAACAGGTTCATGGTGGCACTCCTCAAGAGCAGTCGTAGAGGGCGCGCGGCCGAAGACCCGGAGTGGGACCTCCTCCGCCGCCATAAGCGGACTGTACCCCGTTTAATGTGAGGGGCGGTAGATTGGACCGGTGAACGGATCCCTCATCCCTCTGGGCCGGCCCCGCCCCGAACGCGCCGATGCCGTGCGCAACCGCGAGCTGCTCCTGGCTACCGTCCGGGAGATGATGGCCGACGGGGGCGCCTGCAGCGTCACGATGGACGCCCTCGCCGAACGCGCCGGCCTGGGCAAGGGCACTGTCTTCCGGCGCTTCGGCACCCGCGCCGGCATCTTCCGCGCCCTGCTCGACGCCGAAGACCGCGCCTTCCAGGAACGGGTGCTCTACGGCCCGCCTCCGCTGGGTCCGGGTGCGTCGGCACTCGACCGCATGGTCGCCTACGGGAAGGCCAGGATCGCCTTCCTCCTGGACCACCACAGCGTCGCCCGCGCCGCCCTCGACCGGAACCAGCCCGTTCCCGCCGGCCCGGCGTCGATCACACGCGTGCACCTGCGCGTCCTGCTGGGACAGGCCGAGGCCGATCTCCCCGACCTGGACAGCCTGGCCGTCCAGCTGACCGGCGCCCTCGAAGGCCCCCTCCTGCTGTTCCTGGCCATGCCCGAGACCGACAGGCCCCTCTCCTCGGCCGAAGGCCGCCCACTGGCCGACAGCTGGAGCGTCCTCGTGCACCGCCTGTTGAGCGCCCCACCCGACCGCGGAACCGGCTGACCGGAAGCGCGGTCACGGGCCCCACGGGCAAGGTGATGACGGCGCAGGCGTTTCACCGGGGCGTGGGGGCCGTCCGTGCACAGCCCGGCAGCCAGTCGGCCACCGAAACGCATGTCACCGGGGGTGGCACGCGCCCGGTGACCTGCGTTTGGCCCCTTCGGATCCAGCGTGGTGGTGAGGGGCGGGCCGATCAGGCGGATGCCTGTGTGCTCGATGGTCCGGTGCGGCCGGGCACGGTGACGGCGCCGGCCGTGCGGTTCGGTCCGCAGCCGTTCGTAGCCATGAGCAGAAGCTCGAGCGGGTGACGCCGACGATCTACTTGGTGGAAATCGTGACTTCCAGTTCGATCATTTCCTCGTTGTTTCGGCCGCAGCCGTTCTGCAGAGTGGTCGCTATCTCCTCGAATGAGGTGCACGGGAGAATGCCGGTCTCTTCCGTCTCGCAGACCATCACCTGCCGGCCGTTGTTGTCGCGTTTCAGTCGTACACCCATGTGGTGGGTCGGCGTCTCGATCCGCGCGTAGTGCTCCGCGCTGCCCTTGCCCTGGGAGAAGTGCGTTGCGTGCATGATATGGGCGGCCAGTTTTTCCCCTGCCTCATCCACCGTGCATTCGATTTTCTTGCGGGTACCGGCCTCCCAGGCGTCGTAGGCTTTCGGAGCCACCGTCGAGTCACCGAGCAGGTCGTGCACGTCCCGGTATCCGGCCTCGGGTTCGAGGCTGCGCATGACGTTCCAAGCCGTGTTGACGGCGATGACGACTTCTTTCACCTCGTCGCCCACGTCGCCGACGCCCCTGGCCTGCAGCAGCTTCGCCAACTCCTTGAGGTCTCCAGCGACAGGCTCGCCCTGGTTCCCCTCGGGCTGCCAGGCAACCAGTGCCTCCCACATCGGCTCCAGCCACAATGGATCCTGCTGGTGAATTCTCACCCAGCCGCCGCAGAGCCCGTTCAGTTTCAGTTCCCCGAGCCATTCCTGCATGCTGGCGGCCGCAGCAGTATCCAGACGGCTGCCGTAGATCAACTTGCAAACGTAGCCCATCCGCTCCTGGACCTCGGCCTGGTTCAAACTGAGCGAGCGCCCCCCGGCCTGAGCGTCCGCTGGTCCGGCCCCCGGCTTCCAAGGATCTTTCTTTTCCTTGCTTCCTTTGTCACGGGCGCGCTGGACCGGAGCGGAGGCAGTGGTGCCGCCGGTCAGCGCCGCCGTGGCCGGACGGGGCACGGAGTCCTGTGCCGACTCCCTCATGACCCTGGTGGCCATCGCCTCGGCTTCGCGCTCAAAACGGTCGGACGGGTCACTCAGGCTCAATCCCGTGCCGCTGTCGGCTCCGGCCACCGGGCCCCGCCGCTGCTGGATCACATGAGTGAGTTCGTGGGCCAGCGTGTGCTCGTCGGCTCCGCCCCTGCCGATTGCCACGTGCTCGCCGGAGGTGTAGGCACGGGCGCCGATCTCTGCGGCCGAGGTGTGTGCTGCGGAGTCGTCGTGAATACGGACGTCGGAGAAGTCCGCGCCGAATCGGGCTTCCATCTTGGTGCGTATGTCCTCATTGAGAGGGCGGCCCGGAGTACGCAGGACGTCATGGACGGCGGAGCGTTGCACGGCGGGCTGCTCGGATGGGGCAAGGTCCTGTCCGGCGGAGTGCCAGGACCCCTCCTCGGCCCAACGGTGTCCGGCCCGGCGAAGCATCTGGACCACGGCGGCGTTCCCCATGGTGGCCTGCAGAGGGAGAAACTCCGGCAGCGGGGCGCGTGGTGCGGTCTCGGGACCGCGCGCCGCTCTGCGGGCACGCTCGCTTCCGCTGGTCTTGAGGTTCTCGTGGCTGCGCAAGGGACCTCTTCCGTTGTAGGCAACTCGGCCTTTTCCTGCATACGCGATGAGGGAGCGGACGGGCCAGGTACTTCTGGGCAGTATCGCCCGGCCGCTGAGACAGGGGAACGGTGCGCACGGGGCAACGGAGGAGACGGCGCAGGCCGCGAGCGCGGCACCGGCGACCGTGAGGCCGGCTCCGTCAGCAACGCCGCTGCCTCGGCCGCCCACGGCTGCCGGCCCCGACGGCTCGCCCCGAGCCCTGCCGCGGATGTCGAAGGTCGAGCTGTACGCGGCGATCCGGCGTGACCACCGTGGCAGCCTGCCGATCGGGAGCGTGAGCGCAAGCACGGCGTGACGTGGCGGACGGTGCGGAAGGCGTTGGACTCGTCCTGGCCGGAGCCGCGCAAGAAGCTGCCGCCGCGGGCGGCCGGGTGGACCGCTACAAGCCGGTGATCGACGAGATCCCGCGGGCGGACCTGGACGCGCCGCGCAAGCAGCGGCACACGGCCCCGGATCTTCCGCCGACTGGTCGAGGAACACGACTCCCATGTCTTCTACGGGACGGTCCGCTACTACGTCGCGGCCCGGAAGCCCGAGATCGTGCTTGGACCAGGACCTTCACCGCCGCTTCCGCCTCTGCGCGGCCATCGCCGACCGGCTCACGTTCAACGGCACCATCATCGAGACCGGCACCGACTCCCACCGCCTCGCCGGCACCCGGGCCCGAGCCGAGGAGCCGGCCAAGGCCAGCTGAACCATCCGAGTCCGCCCCCCCTGCGGAGGGGCGGACTCGCAGCCAGGACATCTGGGCCAGCCGTGAGACCCTTTCGGTGAGCAGCGCGGTGCGCTCGGGCAGGTGTGCGTCGAGGACCGCGTGGAAGCGGCGCAGGAGGTCCGTGGTGGGTCCGTGGACGCGGTTCTGCCGTTCGAGATCGGCGAACGCATCAGAGATCTGCGGCGGCACGTCCTGCGTGGTTGTGGTGGCCGGCTCGCCGGCGCCGGCACAGGAGTTGGGACCGCTCTCGCACTTCTTGGGTCCGGGCTGGGGTGCGGGCGTGAGCTGTCGGAGCAGGGCGATGGCTGTGGGCACGGTCTCGGCGTCGATCCCCGCGGGGGAGCAGCGTGCCTTGTGGACCAGGGCGGCCAGACGGATGTCGGGATCTGCCGTCGTTTCGCCGGCCATGGTGTCGAGCCACGTCGTGGCGGAGGCACGTGCTGCCGGCAGTCGCAGCGCCAGGTCGGCCATCGTCCGGACAACCAGCAGCCGCTCGACGATTCCGCGTTCTGCGGACAGCCGGTCACGCAGGAGCGTGACGGCTTGCACGGCGTCTTCGAGGATGCGGCCGAGGCATTCGATCGACGGCCGGCGCACGGAAGGGTCGGGGTCGTTGGAGCGGGAGATGAAGATGTCGGCGCGCTCGCGTATGAAGGCCAGGCTGTCTGCGCCTGCGGTGGACTCGGTGCCGTCCGGTGCGAAGTAGAGGCCGTCGCTCCGGTCGGCGGATTCGCGGCCGATGCTGAGCACAAGCTGCATGACGGAGGCGCGGTCGGGGGTTGCGGCGTCGTCGGCCATGGCGAAGAGGAACGGCAGGCTGGCCGCTGTACAGGGATACACGTCACCCTGGTGATGGGCCGCGTTGTAGAAGCTGTTGAACGCCTTGTCCCGGGTTTTCGGGTCGGGGGAGGCCATCGCCCGCAGCCTATGGGGACTTCGGTGGCCGGGCCGTAGGCGTGGCTCATTGATGACCAGTCGATGCTGTCCAGTTCGTTGATCACGGGCTGCACTCTGCCGGAGGGCACTGACACTGACCTCCGGCGCCCGGCACGACGAGCACTCGACGCCCAGGGCCGCCCGGTCGAGACCCGATTCGCCGCCACGTTCCGCCCCGGCGCTCCGGCGGTGCCGCGCGCCGAACGGGCCACGTTCTTCACCCGCAGGTCTTCGAGCGCCGCCTGCGCGAACCGCATGACCAGCCGCTTGGACAGCCGGTGCTGGATCGAAGCACGCCGCCGCGCGACCGCCCCGCGAGGTGCGTGACCTGGTCCCGGGCCTCCCACCACCCCGCGCTCTCACGGCGCCCACCGCAGCCCGGTGGGACGGACTCCGCCGTTTGCCGCAGCGAGGGAGCATGCCGGACGTCATCCTCCCCGGGAGGCCGTGAGGGGCCTGCCCTGATCAGTGCCGCCGGGCGGCGTCGTCCTCGTCCTCCGCCGTGACCGTGCCGCCCAGGAGGCGCCGCAGGCAGCGCACTGCCAGGTCGGCGGGGGAGCCCGGGCCCTCGGTCGCCGCCTCGGTGCCGGACCAGATCTCCAGGGCGATCCGGATGGCATCGGTGGCCGCGGCGGCGACCAGGCGCACGTCCATCGGGTCGCGCCGGCCGTCCGTCAGCCGGGCGATGACCGGGACGAGCAACTCCTCCGATTCCTGGTTCACGCGGTACCAGACGGCGCGCAGAGCGGGATCGTTCGCCGCAGCGCGCAGCAGGCCCCGTGTGCGCAGGAGCGCCTCCGTGGCCTGGGGGTCCGGTGTGGCCAGCGCCTGTTCGACCGCGCCGCGCAGGGCCGGCCCCAGCGCGGTGCCCGGCGGCGTCTCGGCCAGCAGCGCACGCCACTCGTCGGCGCCGACCGTGAGCAGTGGGCCGACGGCGTCCTGCTTGGAGCGGAAGTACCGGTAGAAGGTCCGCAGCGCCACCCCCGCCCGCCGGGCGATCTCCTCCGCCGTCGTGGCCTCCGGGCCCCGGGTGGCGAAGAGCTCGGCCGCTGCATGCGCGATGTCGAGCTGTGTGGCTGCCTTGCGGCGTTCGGTCAGCGACGGGAATGGTGGCTCGGTACTCACCCCAGAAGCGTACGGCCTGCGACCACCCGGAGGCACACCGTGACGTAATGGCAAAACGTGCCACCTAGGCGTACGGTGACGCGGAAGGCAAGGGCGTCGGCGGCCGGGACAGGCCGAGACAGGCGCCGAAAAGGGCCTGGCCGACATCGTCGGCGGGCCGAGTAGGAGAGCGCACATGACCCACGAGAACCACTCCCTCCGCTACGACGGCCGTCGCGCCCTGGTCACCGGCGGCGGATCGGGCATAGGCCAGGCCACCGTGCTGCGCCTGCTCGCGGAGGGCGGCACCGTCGTCGCGGCGGACGTCAGCGAGTCGGGCCTGAAGGACACCCTGGACAAGGCCGGCGGCCACGCGGAGCGGCTCACCACGCTCGTAGTCGACATCGCGGACGAGACATCGGTGCGCGAGGGCATCCGGGCTGCGACCGACGCGCTCGGCGGGCTGGACGTCCTCGTCAACGCGGCCGGCATCCTGCGCTCCTCACGCACCGAGGAGACCAGCCTGGCGGACTTCACCCGTGTCCTGACGGTGAACCTCGTCGGCACGTTCCTGGTGATCCGCGAGGCGATCCCGGCGCTCCTGCAGGGCGAGGGCGCGGCCGTCGTCAACTTCAGCTCGACCTCGGCGGCTTTCGCGCACCCCTATATGGCGGCCTACGCCGCGAGCAAGGGCGGCATCCAGTCGATGACCCACGCGCTGGCCTCCGAATACGCGAGCCGCGGCATCCGCTTCACCTCCGTGCAGCCTGGCTCCATCTCCTCGGGCATGACGGACGGCAGCGGGGCCAGCGGCCAGAGCGTCGGCCCGGGCCTGCCCGAGGACGCCGACATGAGCCTGTTCGCGAAGCTCTCCCCGGCGCTCGGCCAGGGATTCGCCGGTCCGGAGACGGTGGCGTCGGTCGTCGCGATGCTCGCGTCGGAGGACGGCCGGTTCATCACCGGAACCGAGGTTCGCGTCGACGGCGGCACCCACTTCTGATCCGCGCGACCCCACCGGCCCCTGGAACGGAGCACACCATGCACGAGTCCCCCACCACGACCTGACCGGCAAGAACCTGATCATCACCGGTGGTGCCCGAGGCCTGGGCGCGGAGACAGCCCGGCAGGCGGTGGCCGCCGGGGCCCACGTCCTGATCACTGACGTCCTGGACGAGGACGGGGAGCGTACGGCCCGCGAACTCGGCGGCCGCGCCCGCTTCCTGCACCACGACGTGACCTCGCAGGAGGAGTGGCGGCGGGCCGCCGACTTCGCCGTCGCCGAGTTCGGCGCACTGCACGGCCTGGTGAACAACGCCGGCATCTCGACCGGCAGCCTGCTGGAGTCCGAGTCCGTCGAGCACTTCCGCAAGGTGCTCGACATCAACCTCACGGGCGTCTTCATCGGCATGAAGACCGTGATTCCCGCACTGAAGGAGGCCGGCGGCGGATCCATAGTCAACATCTCGTCCGCGGCGGGCATGATGGGCCTCGCCCTCACGGCCGGCTACGGCGCCTCCAAGTGGGGCGTCCGCGGGCTCACGAAGATCGGCGCCGTGGAGCTGGGCACCGCCCGCATCCGCGGGAACTCCGTGCACCCGGGGATGACGTACACCCCGATGACCGCGGCCACCGGCATCGAGCGGGGTGAGGGTAAGTACCCCAACACGCCGATGGGCCGGGTCGGCGAGGCCGACGAGATCGCCGGCGCGGTCGTCTTCCTGCTCTCGGACGCCGCGTCCTATGTCACCGGGGCTGAACTCGCAGTCGACGGCGGCTGGACCACGGGCCCGACCGTCGCGTACGTCATGGGGCAGTGAGCGCGTACAGCGGATGAGCACCGCACGGCCGGGGGCGGGTGCCGAGGGGCCGGACCATCTGGCCAACCGCTCACGGAAGACGGAGAAGGCGAAGGGGCGCACGCCGTGGCTGGAGCGGAACCGAGTGTTCCGGCTGTGGCGGCGGGAAGCGGATTCCAGTGGTCGTCGCAGCACGCGATCTCTGACGTGTGGCTCAGGCGATGGAGCAGTCGCCCGGGGGCGATCACGCAGCCGGGCGACTGCTCCGCCATGGGGGAAGGCTGAGCGCGTCTTAGCCGGGTGCGATCCGGGCGGGCCGGACCGCTGCCCGCCTCATGTTCCAGCGGCACCCCGGCCCGTGGGCACTCGCCTTCGACCATGCCAACCACAGCGCCGCCCGATTCTGGCCCGGCGTGGTCGCCGGCGCCGCCGACGGCCCCGTTCAGTGTGAAGAACGCCATCCGCCGGATGCCGCGTACTCAGGATCTTGGTTGCGGTTCCGGATCGGCGGCGGGTAGGGGCGGGTGAGGACGGCCCATCCCTCGCTCTCATGCCCGGCTCGCCCGGAGCGGCCGTTCCCGGTGTCTCATGAGGCACCGCGAAGTCGGCTGTCGGGCCGGTTGCTTCAGCTGCCGCAGGCGCAGTCGGCCGCTGCCTGCACCGCCTCGGTGGCCTGGCCGGTACTGGAGCAAGGATCACGGGCCGTGTTGAGGTCGGTGACATTGCCGAGGGCGCCCGCGTCGGCTCTCACGACGTATACCTCCCACGACCCTCGCGTTCGTCCTTGGGATCTTACGGAACTTCAGGGCCCGCCCATCCGGCCTGCCCGCCCGACTTCGCACACCGGTGGGGAGTGGACTGAGCTGGCTTTTCATCCTCTCGCGCTACGCATATCCGCAGATGACCACCGCCGACGGGGCCTCGTGCGCCAACGCCTGACGTGCCGACGGCACTGCTGCCGGAAGGCGTACCGACAAGGGAAGGCGCAGCCGTCTTCTTCTAGGCTGGTGTGGTGACTGATGAGCCGAAGTGGGTGCAGCCGTCGGGAGTGTGGGCAACGGCGGTAGGGGTGGCCAGAGTGCGGGCGCTGGAGTCCGAGCGGGAGAACGCACTGTTCCGCGATCCGCTGGCACAGGCGTTCGCCACCGCCGGCGGCCTGTCGCCCTCCTCGCCGCCCCTGACCGGTGACGAGGCCGCGCGCCGCCGCCGGCTTGCGGTGTCGTTCTCCATCGTCATCAGGACGAAGTTCCTCGACGACCTGTTGCAGCAGGCTTCCGCGTCCGGGGTCCGGCAGGTCGTGCTGCTCGGCGCAGGCATGGACAGCCGGGCCTTTCGGATGGGGTGGCCCGAGGGCACCCGCCTGTTCGAGGTCGACACCGCTGCGCCACTGGACTTCAAGGCTTCGGTGCTGCGTCAGGAGCGGGCCGTCGCACGCTGCGAGCGGATCACCGTCACGGTGGATCTGCGGGAGGACTGGCCGGGCGCGCTGGCCGCCGCAGGGCACGACGCGGCCGCGCCGACCGTATGGATCGCCGAAGGGCTGCTGATCTATCTGCCCCAGGAAGCGGTGGAGCTGCTGCTGGCCAGGATCAGCGCGCTCTCGGCGGCAGGCAGTCGATTGGGGCTGACGTTGGGCACGCGCGGCGTGATCGAGCGCTTCGGTGCGGATGCTGTTCCGGGATCGGCTGCGTCCATGTGGGTTTCCGAGATGCCGGACGACCCGGTGGGCTGGCTGAGCGGGCACGGCTGGAGGGCCGACAGCCACACCCTGCGTGAGCGCGCTGCCGCCTACGGCCGCCCGATCAGCACCCCTCCGCAGCGTGAGGAACGGCCCGGCGGACTGATCTCGGCGGTCCGTCAGTAGACCTCTCCAGGCGGACCAACTGGTCGGAGCAGTGCAGCCGCCAGGTGAGGTACTCCGTGTGGCACGCCACTTGTCCCGCGAAGGCAGGGAGCCGGAGCCGACCATGGTGCTCAGCCCGTCTTGCTGTCGGGCTGCTGACCCTGCCGCTGTGGTCGTACCAGTGGCGGCACCGGCAGTGACCACTGCCGTTATTGCATTCAGCCCCGTCTCAGTCGGCCCGTTGAGCGGTGACGTCCATGCGAAAGAGCGTCCGGGACCCGTCCCCGGTATGTGCTTAGAGGAGGCAGGTGAGCCCTTCTTCAGAGGCTCAGGCGCTGAACGCTTCAACGTTCAACGCAGACGTCATGGCATAGCCCACCCTTGCGTCACCTGGGTCAACGGATCGGCGAAGCCGGACATGGGCAAGCTGGCCGCGTGCCCGCCCGAAGTGCGGCAGCCGCCCAGGTCGTCGTTGACTCGTCTGGCGGGGTGGGCGGGACAGTTCGTTCCGGACCGAGGCCCCGGTTCGGCGGAGCCGGCCGCGAGAGTGGTGGCCGCGGTGATGATGGGGCCGGTCATGTCCATCGCATGCCGATGGCGGAGAGCTGCTCGACCCGTTCCGGGGAGAGCGTCGCGGCTCTGCTGCGCTGGTTGCTGATCCACGCCCCGAGCCGGAACTCCCGCGCCTCCTGGCTCTCGTCGACAGTCCGTTCGACGTGCTTTCTCGGCACTCGCAGGTGTCCTTCGCGTTGATAGTACTGTTTGGCGGCTTGGTAGTTCATGGACCACTTATCGGCCTGCGTTCGTGGAGGGGGCGGCTTCTCGTCCTCGGCTGCGGGGGTGATTCCGAGGATGTGTTCGCACAGCCATTGCTGCACGGGCGTGAGTCGCTCCCAGCCGAACCGCACGGACTGTACCCAGCGGCCGAGGTCCTCCCCCTGGACCATCACCGTCCGCGGCCCGACGGGCAATGGGTGGCCGGCTTCCAGGCGGTGCCGGGTGAGGTGGAGGCAGCGTTGCCATTCCACGGGCCAGGCCGGGCACCAGGCCGGATCGATGTCCTCCAGGTGTTCGCGGCGCTCGTCCGACAAGGCCCCGGCCGACGATTGAACCGGCAGCCCCTTGGCACGCCGTTGCTCGTGTGCGGCGGCCCTGCGGGCGGCGGCCCGGGCGTTCTTGAGCCAGATCCCAACCCGGTAGCCTTGGAACACGGCGTCGGTAGGGGCGAGGAGATGGCCTGCCTCGGCCGCCCATCCTCGTGCCGCTGCGAGTCCGTCTTCCCAGGCGACGTCGTGGTGCGACCAGACCATGCCCAGTTTCTCAAGCTGTGCGACGCGGTCCTTGTCCATGTTGCCGCGGGTGTAGAAGCGGCGGGCGTCTGTGGTCCACTGGCCGAGGGGGAATCCGGCGAGCGATGCCGGCCACACCTCCACCTCGTCGCCCTGCCCCTCCCCGAAGTGACCCTCCTCGGTCTCGTTGTTGTCGGTGTTGGGTACGCGGTAGGTGAAGGGCACCTTCAGGTCGCCGTGAAGCCGGTGGTAGATGCTGGCGGCCTCGACACCGCGCCGCCAGTGCTCGTTCTCCGGGCTGAGGACCCGGAGGCTGATGAACGCGGCCAACTGGGCCGGATCGCGCGGCACGGAGAACTTCAGCAGCTCCCGCGCCGGCATCGACGGACCGTCCGTCTCGCCCTTCTCGGTCCCGCTCTCGTGGTCCTGCGCGGTTTTGTAGGCGCTGGGTGCCTGTGGCTCGGCGAGATGTTCCACGACACGAGCGTCGTGCGCCCTGAGCGCTTCCAGGAGCTTCGCGAGCCCGTGGTACGCCCGACTGGTGAGCATGTTGTCGACCGTCTCACCTGGCCCCAGCAGCACCGGCACCACGAGTGAGGCGATCTTGCCCTCGCCGGGCTGCATGCGCAGTGCACGGCCGACGGCCTGGACGAGGTCGGGCATGGAGCCGCGGACGTCCGCGAAGTACACGGAGTCGCAGTTGCGGGTGTCGACCCCCTCGCCCAGTACCTTCACCGACCCCAGGAAACTCTTCTCCACGACGGTCCCATCCGTGGCAATCCCCGCCGCGAACTCGTCGAGCACCCGGCGCCGCTCCAGCGGCCTGTGCTCCCCGCACAACCACTCAGCCCAGATGGTGTGCGGGTACAGCTCCGGTTCCGCGTCTTTCAGTTTCGCGGCGACGTCGGGAAGGCCGGCCGCGAACGCCTCGGCCTCGCGGACCATGTGGTGGAAAATGAGCGTGCGCCTAAAGCCTTCCTCCGCGGACGTCTTGAGCAGGGCAGTCTGGAGTGTGGCGAGCCGGGCCCCGCGAATTGCATCTGAACGGCCCTCCAAGCCGAGGAGCTGCGCGGTCTGGAGCTGGGTGTCGGTGATGTCGACGCAGACGACTTGGTACGGGGCACAGATGCCCCTGTCCACCGCCTCGGAGAGGGTGAGCGTGTACGCCCTGCTGCCGAAGGGGCCCTCGGGATCATCCTCCATGCTCGCGACCAGTTCGGTGGGCGCTCCGCGGCCGGCGTCCTCGTCGAGCTGCCACAGACGCGGCGTGGCGGTCATGTAGAGCCGCCGCAGGGCGGGGATGCGGGTGTTGTCATGGACGACGGCCCACGGCTTCCCGATCCGGCCCGAAGTTCGGTGAGCTTCGTCCACGACGATCAGGTCCCACCCTGGCAGGCCCGTGGCGTGGGCGTGCTCCAATGTGCCCAGCCCGAGCGAGGCGTACGTGGCGAACACGGTGATCTTGTCGAACGGCCGCACCCACTCGACGAGCTCTTCCGCGTTGGTGCTGTTCGGAAACGAAGTGTCTTCGCCCTGCAGGGATGAGACCCCGATCATCGGGCCGGTTCGGCCGGCCTCTCGCCACGCGGCCTCGGTTTGGGTGAGCAGGTCGAGAGAGGGGACGAGGACGAGTACGCGGCCGGCGCGGAGCTTGTCCGCGCTGCGGGCCGCGACCCGCGTCTTCCCGGACCCGGTCGCCATGATCACCTGGGTCCGGAGCCCTCTTTCCGGCGCGAGCGACCGCGGTGGCAGTTCGAGAGCGCGGACAACCGCCTCGACAGCCTCCTGCTGCGCTGCCTCACGTGGGTCAGTGTGGCCTCTGCTCGACATCTCGCCTGCCCTCTCCTGATGACGTGGTCCCCCGTGCTCCCTCCAAGCGGCGGAGAGCAGTTCACCCGCACCGGGAGGAGGCATGAGACCTGAGGATGAACCGATACGACCGGCCCACTCTGCTCGAGCACCCGCGGAGCCGTTGCAACGGCTCCGAGTCTCTCCCGGAACGATCAGCGTTGGGGTGTCCTGAGTCCATAGATTATCTCTAGTAAAAAAATGAAGCACACGGGCGCACTGGAGTCAGCCGGCATCTACTCACGCGGCCCTGGCCCTCCCGCTCAGCCAACTTGCGCGTCGGCTGCGGATGAGCGGCAGGGAGGAGGGGGGGGGTGCCCGGGATATCAGGGGGAACCTGCCCTGTGATGAGGGAGGCGGATATGAGACGGCGTTCTGATTCCTATGGACCGCCTGAGTGGTCCAGGCCGGGCCGGCGTTGGGCTCGGTGGGTGTACTGGCCGATGCTGGGCATCAGCGCGGGGTTACTTGCATGGAGGGTGAGTGACGGCGCCGGCACCGGTCAGGTCGTGGTGGCTGGGGCGCATGTCCTTTTCTGGGTTTGCCTTTTGATAGCCAATCAATCCGCACGCCATCGGCAGTGTGCACGCAACCGGAGTCATCCTTCTCACTGAGAGCCGGACTGGGCCATGAGCCACTGGAAGCGCAGCCGGAAGGGCCCGCAGCGGGGAGCCGAAACAGGCGGGCTGGAGCGAAGCGAACCCCCTGAGAGCGCCAGGAAGGAAGTGCGCGTTGTGTCTGCGCCTGTTTGGATTGCGGTTGGAGGGTTGTGACTATCGGGGGCTGCGTGTGCTCGGTTTTTTGCTGGAGCTTGTTGTCGGTGGGGCGCTGGGCTGGGGTAATGAGACGCGTAAAGCCAGAAAGAAGGCTCGGGGTTTCGCAGAGGGGGTGGAGGTGAGTTTCGTGGCCTGCGTGCTGGGTGACCGTTCGTACTGCCGGGATGAGGCGTTGGTTCACCTCTGGGCTACGAGTTCTACGCTTCATGTCACTCCTACGGAGTTCAGCGATCCTCATCGCGGGCCGCTTCCTGCAGCGCAGTTACAGCTGGTTCGAGTCCGGTCGAAGAACCGTACAGATTCGAGGTTGGTGCAGTACCGCTGGCAGGTGGCCGAGTGCCGCGACGGAGAAGCTGTGGTGCTGGTCGGGTGCTCACCAGATTCGATGCGGTACTTGACAGCTGTTCTGAACGCCGAGGGCACCGGCTAGAGAGATGGCGTGGTAAAGGGGAAGTCTTGCCCGGGGCTACAGGGTCGGCCCCGTCACGCACACCCCACAGCACCCGTAGCCAGCTGCCCGCTAAGCGGGCTTCTTGGTCCGGGAGTGAAGCGGACGGGCCGGGGTGGAGCGAAGCGGAACCCCTGATAGGCCGCCACGAAGTGGCGGCCTATCAGGGCATTGCGAAGCGAGGCCCGTTCACTGCGTTCACGGAGCGAAGCGGAGGGAACGCCCGCGCTTTGCGCGGACCGGGGAGCGAAGCGAGCCGGTTCACAGCCCTCTGGAGCGAAGCGGAAGAGAG
>NZ_JBMNDO010000143.1:0-19327 GCF_052542855.1 Streptomyces sp. SAS_281 | reverse complement strand
GTGGCGCAGCGCGGCGCGCTGCGCCTCGGCGCGCTGGGCGGGCGTGACGGCGTCGTGGGCGGCCGCGCGCACGGCGTGGTGGGCGGCGGCGGTCAGCGGGCCCTCGGGGTCGTATCCGGGCATCGTGGTGACGCCGGGGACGAGGTCGAGCAGGGCGGTGCTGACGGCCGCCGAGTGCACGTCGACCCGGGGCAGGTAGACGGGGCGGCCGGCCGCCGCCTCGTCCAGCTCGGCGCGGAAGGGCGGGCGCTGCTCGGGCCAGCGGGTGGCGTCCCAGCCGTGCCCGAGGACCACCCGGTCGGCGGGGTGGGCGGCGACGTGGGCGCGGACGCGGGCGAGGGCGTCGCCGAGGGTGCGGGCGCCGGACAGGTCGAGCCCGGTGAGGGCCAGGCCGGTCGAGGTGGTGTGGACGTGGGCGTCGGTGAACGCGGGGGTGACCAGCGCCCCGTCGAGATCGATCACCTCGTCGACGCCGCTCGCGAAGGCGTCGGCGGCGCCTTCGGAGCCCACCCAGGCGACATGGCCCCGTTCGACCACCATGGCGGTGGCGAAGGGGTCGGCGGGGCTGTGGACGTCTCCACCGCGCAGCAGCACGGTGCGGTGTTCGCTCTGGGGGGCGGTGCTCTCGGTCATGAGCACCAGTCTCCCGCCTGTGCGCACGTACTCCGTGCGCGACCCCCTCAGATCTGCGGCGGGCGTGCCTCGTACGGGGTCGACAGGACGACCGTGGTGCGGGTGGAGACTCCGGCGAGCGAGCGGATGCGGGTGAGCAGGTTCTCCAGCTCCAGGGGGGTCGCCACACGGACCTTGAGGATGTAGTTCTCGTCGCCGGCGACGCTGTGGCACGCCTCCAGTTCGGGGACCCCGGCGAGCCGTTCGGCGATGTCGTCCGGAGCGCTGGGGTCGAACGGCTTGACCGAGATGAACGCGGTCAGCGGCAGGCCCACCGCCTCCGGGTCCACGACCGCGGCGTAACCGCGGATCACCCCGCGCTGCTCCAGCCTGCGGACGCGCTGATGAACCGCCGAGGTGGACAGGCCGGTGGCCTTGCCCAGGTCGGTGTAGCTCATCCGCCCGTCCTTGACGAGCAACTCCACGATGTGACGGTCCAGCTCCTCCATATGGATCAATCTATGGCCATGAGTCGTTCCCGGCACAGCTGCCCAGCCCTTGGGACGGCACCTGCGCCGGGCATGTGACCAACGCCACAGGTTTACGCGGCAGTAGGGGGACACGGAACGGTTACGGCCGATCGGTGGCGGGAAGTGCTTGCTGTGGCCGAGGCCACAGCGTCATGCCGGCCCATCCGAGGGGGGATTTCCCATGTCACACCTGAAGCTCACCGGACGTACCGAACCGGAGCCCTTTGATCCGTTCGAGGGCGGCGCTCCCGATTCGTACGACACCTTCGAGATGTACCGGGTCGTCTGTCCGGACTGCGCGCAGCCCATCGCGCTCCTGGCGGACGAGGACGTGCTCCCGGAGCACGCGCTGTGCCCGTCCCCGTGGAACCCGTTCGTGCTCACCGTGTGCCCCGGTACGGGGCGTGCCGCCGGAGCCCGGCCCGCCGAGGCGGACGGCGTGCAGGAGCAGGAGACGGCGCTGCTGCTGACGCTCCCGCAGGGGCTCGACTGGCGGACGCAGCCCTTCTCGCACGCCGGAGGTGACGGTTCCCGTCCGATCCGGGTGGCCCACCCGCTCCGGCGCCAGGCCGCCTGAGCCCCCTGCCTCCCGAACGCGCGGCCGGGGTGCGCGAGCAACCCGGCAGCCGGGGAGAACCGGGTGAACATTCGCCCGAATCGAACAGCCAGTGACCCGGCCACGCCCCACGGCGTTGGCCCGGTATGACCCCGCTGCATTCCACAGCCGGCCCCGGGCGCCGCAGGCTCGCCGCTCCGCCCTCCGAAGAATCGGTTCCGCATTCCGGTGCCGTACCGGCGTCCCAGTCCGAACCACCCCGGTCGGTGCCGCGCGCCGCGCCCCGGCCGAGCGATCCGCCGATCTACCGGGCGCTGCTGCGGCACTGGGAGAGCACGGGCCGCACCCTGCCGGGCCGTCATGACCAGGACTGGAACCGGATCATGACGACGCCCGTGTGGTCCGAACGGCCGTTGCGGGTCAGCGGGACTCAGGGCCCGCGAGGTGGCGCGCGATGACCATCCGCTGAATCTGGTTGGTGCCCTCCACGATCTGGAGCACCTTGGCCTCGCGCATGAGGCGTTCGACGGGGAAGTCCTGCGTGTAGCCGTAGCCGCCGAGCACCTGGACGGCGTCGATGGTCACCTGCATCGCGGCGTCCGTGCAGAAGAGCTTGGCCATGGCGGCCTGGCGCGAGAAGGGGCGTCCGGCGTCCCTCAGCCGGGCGGCCTCCAGATAGAGCGCGCGGCCGGCCTCGATACGGGTCGCCATGTCGGCGAGCATGAACCGCAGGCCCTGGAAGTCCGCGATGGGGCGGCCGAACTGGCGGCGGCCGGTGGCGTATCCGAGGGCCCCGTCCAGTGCGGCCTGGGCGACGCCGATGGCGCAGGCGGCGATGCCGAGACGGCCGGAGTCGAGGGCGGAGAGGGCGATCGCGAAGCCCTGGCCCTCCTCGCCGATCCGGCGGGCGTCGGGGATGCGGACGCCGTCGAAGTGGAGCTGGGCGGTGGGCGAGCCCTTCATGCCCATCTTCTTCTCGGGGACGGCCGCGCTCAGCCCGGCGGCGTCGCCGGGGACGAGGAAGGCGGTGATGCCCCGGGCGCCCTCGGCCCCGGTGCGGGCCAGCACGGTGTAGAAGTCGGCGATGCCGCCGTGCGTGATCCATGCCTTGGTGCCGGTGATCACCCAGTCGTCGCCGTCCCGTACGGCCTTGGTGCGCAGCGAGGCGGCGTCGGAGCCGGAGGCGGGTTCGGAGAGGCAGTAGGCGCCGAGCAGGCCGCCGGAGAGCATCGACGGGAGGTGTTCGGCGCGCTGCTCCTTGGAGCCGTAGCCCGCGAG
Organism: Streptomyces sp. SAS_281; assembly: GCF_052542855.1. Lineage (NCBI taxonomy): Bacteria > Bacillati > Actinomycetota > Actinomycetes > Kitasatosporales > Streptomycetaceae > Streptomyces > Streptomyces sp. SAS_281. The sequence continues at coordinate 16,351 of NZ_JBMNDO010000143.1, read as the reverse complement.
GCCGTGGCAGGCGAGGGAGTGGACGCTGACGCCGAGGCCGACGGTGAGCCGGGCGGCGCCGAGCTCTTCGAGGACCTGGAGGTAGACCTCGTACGGCTGGTCGCCACCGCCGTGTTCGGAGTCGTAGGGCAGGCCGAGCAGGCCGGACTCGGAGAGCAGGGTGAAGACCTCGCGGGGGAAGCGGCCCGCTTCCTCCTCCTCGGCCGCCTTCGGCGCGATCTCCCGCTGGGCGATGTCCCGTACGAGGTCGATCAGCTGGCCGGCTTCCTCGGTGGGCAGACGGCGTTCGACCCACTGCGGGGCACGGTCGGACATGACGGCGCTCTCCTCCCTGTCGGGCGTTGCGGCGGTCGCGCGCGCGGGGTGTGAGCGGCGCCGCCGGGGGGATCTCCGGGCGATGCCCGAAATCACTGCTGCCCAGCCGATGTTGCCCTCCCGGATTACGAGAGGCGCAGGCAGGAGGCTGTGGCGGGACGAGTATGCCCGATCGGATGGCATCCGTCACCGGTTGACCGAACATACGCATGAACGGGCTTCGGGCACCCGGCTTCACCCGCCCCGGAGATCACCGGGATCGATCCGAACCATCGACGACTGGTCAAGTCCGTCCACCGCTCCCGGCGAACCGACCGACTTTGCGCGTTCATGCCAACCGTGACGCAGGGAGCCGGTGGTCCATCGGCACGTCCCCTCCCCCACGAGGAGCAGCCATGACCGGACCGCATCGCCCGGGGGCCCGTATCCGGGCCCTCGCCGCCGCCGCGTGCACCGCCGCACCGGCAGCAGCCCCTGCCGCCCCCACAGCGGCCGGATCGACTGACCGGGTAGTACGGGGCACGTCAGGGGCGGGGAGCCTTGAGGACTCCCCGCCCCGTCCGGGTACGTACTAGAGCAGGCCGAGCTGTGTGACGAGCATGGCGACCACGACCACGAGGGTCCAGCCCAGAACGTGCTCCAGCAGCTTGGGGCCGTCGTCGGGGCCGCCGGTGCGGGCGCGGCGGCGGGCGGCGGTGAAGGAGGCGGCAGTCGCGGTCATGGCATCTCGTTCGGTCGGCCGGCAGGGGATGCGCCCAGCACCCGGCCGGGACCCGACCACAGTGCCACCCCGGCGGGGCCGGGGGTAGAGATGTCCGTCACTACGCCGGGCGCCCGGCCCGGCCACCTCCCCCGCGACGTGCGGAAACCGCGTCAGGGGGCGGTGGTGCGTGTGCCGCAGACCACAACGCGGTCAGCGCACCTCGTACGCCCTGATCATGGTCTGGCTCACCCGGGCGCCCTCCTTGTCCGTGAGCGTGACCTTCAGATGGACGAAGGTTCCGGCGGGTGCGTCGCCCGGGATGCCGGCCTGCCATCCGTCACGGGTGGACGTGGCGCGGGCCTGGTGCCAGGTGGTGACCGCGTCGACGGTGGACTCGGTGCCGTAGGCGTACTCCAGGCTCACCTTCCGCAGCGTGGCCGGCCGTGCCGAGTCGTCGGTGACGGCGCTCAGGCCGATCGTGGCCGGCTCCCCCGCCGGGCGGGAGTTGCGCAGGTCGGACGGTACGTCGAGGACCGGGACCAGCAGGTGCTGCGCGCCCTGGTCCGAGGCGTCGGTGGTGAACACCCACTCGGTGGCGTAGGCGAGGCCCGTACGGTCGAGCGTGCCGGCGCGGCGCTGCCACTGCTGCTGGACGGTCACCTCCGTCCTCTCGCGGGGCAGGTCGAAGGTGCCCGAGACCGTGGCCCGCGGCTCGCCGTCGATCAGCAGCCTGCGCGTGCCGGAGTCGGTCGTCGCGAGGGTGGAGTCGTGCCCGCCGGCGTCGCCGAACGGGGCGATCGTGTAGCCGAGGCGGTTGCTCTCGCGGTTCATCAGCGGCTGGGCGTAGGTGTTGCGGACCGGCCCGTAGGGCGACTTGTACCACTGGGAGGTCGTGCGGCCCTCGTCCCTCTCACGCGGCCCGTCGTAGGCGGTGCCGCCGTACGGGCCGAGGTCCCGGCGCATCAAAGTGGTCCAGGTCAGACCGTCGCGGCCGGCCGGGGTGAAGTACTCCGTGCGCTGCTGGGGGGCGTGCAGCGGCAGGGCGGTGCCGCCGGCCCAGACGGCGGGGATGCCGGGCGCGCCGATCTTGACGTCCGACCAGTACGTGGCGTCACCGGCGCCCTGCACGTGGTAGCGGGCGCCGTCGGCCGCGAGGTCGCGGTCGCGGACGCGCCGGGTACCGGTGTCGATCGAACCGTGCGAGGCGTAGGCCAGGTTGTACACGTACGGGCTGCGGTCGGTCGCGGTGCCGGACCAGGAGAGGCGGACGTCGCCCCCCTCCAGCGCGGCCCGGATCGCACGCGAGTCCGCCGCCGTGATCGTCGCCTGCGGGAGGCCCTCGGGTCCGGTGATCTGGAACCGGCCCTCGCTCTCCGGGACCGCCGCCAGCACGCCGGCCGCACCGGCCCGCCTGGCGGCCTGGTCCCAGGTGAAGGCGTTGCCGCCGCCGGTTCCCGCGTCCACGAGCGCGATGCGGCCCTTGAGGTCGTGGGCGGCGAAGTTCGCGTCGGTGCCCTTGCCGAGGTAGGTCACCGGAGCGGAGCCCGTGCCGTCGAACTCGGTCCCCCTCTGCACCGGGAGCGAGTCCAGGACCCGGCCGCCGGTGATCGTGAGCGCGGCACGCGGCGCGGTCTGCCGGGCGGAGGCAAGGAAGGTCAGCCGGTCGTCACCGTGCACCGGCTGGGCGTAGACCGCCTTCACGTAGGACGGTACGGAGGTGAAGTAACCGGTCCGGAGGCGGCGTGTGTCATCGATGCCGAACGCGAGGCCGATCGCGAAACCGGCGCTCTGGCTGGGGCGTTCGGTGTCCCAGGCGATGCGCCGCGCGTCGCGGGCGTCGAGCGTGGCCTCGGTGTCTCCGGAGACCGTCAGCTTCTCGCGGTACAGCTGGCTGACGGAGTCCACACTGCCGATGTCGCCGGGCTCGTCGCGCGTCATGATCATGCCGCTCAGCGCGTACGTGCCGAAGGGCACCCGGATCGTGGTGCTGCCCGCCGCCGTGTACCCGAGGGTGTAGCGCTTCGCCGTGTCGCGGTGGTCGTCGAAGAGCTGGAAGGCGGACGGGGAGGACGCGGGGTCGCCGTGGCGGTCGAGGCCCTTGACGGTCAGGTCGGCCGACGGGACCTCCATGTGCACGCCGAACGGAACGGTGACACGGACCCCGTGCGACCCGGTAGCGACGAGGCGGCCGGTGACCGTGCCGTACGCCCCGGCGGAGAGCCGGGTGCCCGGATCGATGCGGACCGGTACGCCGGCGGTCCCCCGCGCCGGGACGGTGACCGTGGTGCGGGCGGGACGCGCGAAGCCGGAGACGCGGCTGCCGTCGTCACCCCGGACGTCCTCGACGCGCAGGCTCAGGCGCACGTCCTCGCCGGTGAGGTTGGTGAGGGTGACCGTCCGGTCCACCGGGTCGAGGTGCCGCTGCGGGTACGCGAAGTCGCCCAGCAGCGGCACGGGCGGGGCGGTGACCGGCTGGGACACCGCGCGGGCCACGTCCATCGGGCCCGCGCCCTGCTCCAGGACCGGCGCGTCGGTGGAGCGGGCCGACGAGGTGAGCAGCGCCTTGAGCCCGGCCGGGGTCAGCTCGGGGTGCTGCTGGAGGAGGAGGGCGGCACCGCCCGCGACGTGCGGGGTGGCCATCGAGGTGCCGGACATCTCCTGGTACGCCTGCCCGGCCCGGCCGCCGGAGTTGGCGGCGACGACGCCGACGCCCTGGGACGCGATGTCCGGCTTGGCGCTCACGCCGTCCACGGAGGGGCCCCGGCTGGAGAAGGAGGCGGTGGCGTTCTTCCGGTCCACCGCGCCGACGGTGAGGGCGCTGGGCGCGCAGCCGGGTGTGGAGACGGTGCCGTGCAGCGAGGCGTTGCCGGCGGCTATGACGAACAGGGCCCTGTCGCTGAGGCGTTCCACCGCGTCGACGCCGGGTCCGGCGCAGGCGGTGTCGCCGTCGGAGCCGAGCGACATGGAGACGATCCGGGCGCCCTGGTCGACCGCCCATTCCATGCCGTTGACGATGCCGCTGAGGGAGCCGGAGCCGTCGTCGTCGAGCACCTTGCCGATGAGCAGGTCCGCCTCGGGCGCCATGCCCGCATAGGTGCCGTGCGACGCGGCTCCGGTGCCGGCCACGGTGGACGCGGTGTGGGTGCCGTGGCCGGTGCGGTCGTCGGTCGCCGGGGTGGAGACGAAGGTCTTGCTCGCGGCGACGCGTCCGGCGAGGTCGGGGTGGCCGGCGTCGACCCCGGTGTCCAGGACGGCGACCTTGACGCCCGAGCCGTCGAGGCCGGCCCGGTGCGCGGTGGTCGCGCCGGTGAGGGGCACGGTCGGGGTACCGAGGCCGCTGACGGCGGTGCCCCTGACCTTGGCGTCGAGCCAGATCCTGCTGACGGTGCCGGCCGTGGCGGCGCGGGCGGCGGCGCGTGCGGTGCCCGGCGCGAGTTTCTCCCAGGCGTCGGCGGCGGTCTCCTTGCTGACGGCCAGTCCGGCGCCGCCGATGGACTCCAGGGTCGCGGTGGTCCGGGTGCCCGGGACGGCGGCGGCGCGCAAGCCCCGGGCGCCGCCCGCGTACTCCACGACGACGGGCAGGCTGTCCGTGTGCGCGTCGTCGTAACCGTCGGCGACGAGCCGCCCGATGTCGAAGAGGGCGGCGTCCACGAGACCGGCGTCCACCAGGCGCTCGACGCCCTGCGGGAACACGTAGGTCCGCTTGCCGTCCTGCCAGGTCGCGGCGGCGTGATCGGTGCCGTCGGCGCCGCGCAGGGCCGCCGACAGAACCCGGCCGGCGCCGTCCACGCGGGCCTCGACCACGTCGCCCGTGATCAGGGTGACGGTGACCGCGCGGCCGGGTTCGGCGGTGAGCGGGTGCGGGGGGGCCGCCGGGGTGCCGGCGGACCCCGCGGGGGTGGCCGCCGCGAGCAGGGCGGCGGTGGCGAGCCCGGCGGCTGTCCGGCGCCATGGCCTCGTACGTCTCATCGTGGGTCTCCAGGAGGGAAGGTGTCCGGTGACCTCGGAGGGAGGAGCCCGGTGACCAGCAGATTGGCCAATTCCGCTACCGCGTGGGGGTGTTGGGGCTGGCGAGTGGCTGCCATGGCGTAATCCCGACACGCGCGCCGAGCCGGTCGCCGGGATCGCGCGGGGGGTCCGTTGCCAGGCCGGTGCGCAGGTGGCGACACTTGAGCCATGTCGTCCCGTCCAGAAGTGCCACCGTCCCCGCGGGCAGAGCCCTCCCCCGGGCCGCCCGCCCCCGTGCGCTCCTCCCTGATCCGGTTGCAGGAGGACCTGCGCCGGGCCGATGACTCACTGATGCGGCTGCTCGGGGCGTGGCGGCCCGACGGGCATGGGGATCCAGGGCAGTTCGTGGAGTTCTGGGAAGGCCGCGAGGCCCAGGCCCGGCGGCTGTACGAGCTGGAGTACGGGGCCCGGGAGTCGCTGCTCGGGTTCCAGTCGGGGGCCAACACGGTCGCCCCCGTCCCGTCCACGCTGGCGGCCCCGGAGGACGTACCCCCGGAGGCGGAAGAGGCGGAAGAGGCGGAAGAGGCGGAGGGGACGCGGGAGGATGCCGCGGAGCCCGCGCTGCGCAAGGACGGCAATCCCCACGCCGCGTACCGCGTCGTCGTGGACCGGGCCTTCCTCACCGAGCCGGCGGCGCTGCGCGCGCTGGACGAGCGGCTGGCGGCCGGTCATCAGGTGCGGGTCGTGGACCAGCCCCTGATCAAGCTCCTCATAGCGGACAACGAGACCGCCATGGTGCAGCTGGAGGCGGGCAGGTCGATGATCCTCGGACCGCCCCTCGTGCGGCTGGCGGTCGAGCTGTTCGAGTCGGTGTGGCAGCGCTCGCGGCCCTATCTGCGGGAGGACGGCGACCTGGATCCCGCCGACCGCAGGCTGCTCCAGCTGATGCTCTCCGGCCTCACGGACGCGGCGACGGCCCACCAGCTCGGCACGTCGCCCCGTACGGTCCAGCGGAGGCTGCGCGCCCTGATGGACGCGGCCTCGGTCTCCTCGCGGGTCCAGCTCGGCTGGTACGCGATGCGCAACAACTGGGTCTGAGTCCTCCGGGCGAAGCCCGGCGGTGCGGGTGCCGTCCTGGTTCTCGATCGGCACGTGTACGGGGCCCGGTTCCCGCACCGCACGACGACGGGCCCGCCCCGATCATGCGTGCGTCCGCTTCGGCCTGAGTGAGCCGCCGCCCGGGGCACACGCGGGACCCTGGGTGGCGGGTCGTCACATCCGGGCGGTGTAGTACTCCAGCGTCCTGCCGTGCAGCCGCTTCGCCGGGTCGGTGACACGGTCCGACATGGTGTTCTGGCGCAGGTAGTTGGTCACCACCCAGGTCAGGTCCTTCCCGTCCACGGTCCCGTCGTGGTTGATGTCCGCGGCACGCTTCGCGGTGCCCCGGGCGTCGTACACGGCGGCGGCGTCGCGGACGTCGATGACGTCGTCCCCGTTGACGTCACCCGCGACCAGGGAGGCCACCGAGGTGCCGCTGGTCCCGGCCACGGCCCCGTACCCGTCCAGGCCGAGGTCGATGTCCTCGGTCCAGGTGAAGTGTCCGGGCACCCGTATCTCCAGGCGGTACGGCTTCTCGGCGGGCGCCAGCCCGGCGGCGGACACGCGGGCGGTCGGGTCGGCGGTCATCGGGCGCCGGGTGCCGTCAGGGGCGGTCAGCTCGGCCCGGAAACCGTCGAGGCTGTAGTCGCGCTCGGCGTCGTAGCCGTAGTCCTTGGTCAGCAGTGCCTCGGCGGCCGGACGGGCGCCGAAGGTGGACTCCGGGTTCAGCATGCGCACGGAGCCGTAGAACTGGATGTTCAGCGGCACCTTGGTGCCCGCGGTGTCCGTGGCACTGGTGGTGCCCGTGGTGAGCCCGGCCGCTGTGGTCCAGTGCTCGCCCGTCACCTCGTACGTCACCTTGAGCAGCGGCATCGAGTCGCCGCTCAGCCCCTCGGGGTCGGAGACGTCGAAGTCGAGCGTGGTGTACGAGGACGCCCCGGCCGACACGTCGGTCGTGGTGATCTTCGACGGCCCGTGTGCGGCCAGCTCGGCGGTCGGCTCGATTCCGGTGATCCGGATGTTCCGGTCGTCGTAGCGGATCTGGGAGTTGTAGTGCTTCCAGTTCTTCAGGTTGTGGCCGGTGAGGGTGTACGTGACCCGGTCACCGGCGCGCGCGGCCGGCCGGCCGGCGTCGGCGACGACGTACGGCATGCCCTCCTTCATCAGGTTCAGGACGCGTACGTCACCGATGTTTCCGGCGGCGTCCGTGGGCCACATCTTGACGTACGTGGTCGGCGGACCGACGGGGAGCGGGACCTGGAATTCGACGTTTCCTTCGGCGTCCGCGTTGACGTGGCCGGTCGGCGAATTGGGGCTGTACGTGGAGTAGTACAGGGCGTTGTCGTCCTGGCCGATGTCGAGACCGGCCTTGCGGATCGCGTCCGTCTCGCCGTCGCGCAGGGAGCCCGTGAAGGTGAACGACTTGGCGTCCGCGGGGCGTTCGACGACCACGGGCCGCGACGGGTCCCAGGCGCCGTACGCGTCGGCGTACTTCGGGGCGTGCGAGTCGACGTAGATGTCGCGCAGCACCGAGTCCGTGCCGCCGAAGCCGTCGGTGCCCACGATGCGCAGCTTGTAGTGGCCGTCGCCGATCCAGCGGCCCCGGGGGTCGAAGGGGGTGGCCTCGCGTCCGGTCACCGGGTGGTACCAGCCGCCGACCGTCGCCGGGCCGTACAGGACGCCCTCGGCGAGGCCGGTCGTGTTGATCCCGCCGATGTAGCCGAGGTCCTTCCCCTGGGTGTCGGCGAGGAGGATGTCGACGCTGGTCAGCTGCCCGGCCATGCGCAGGTTGAACGTGGCGGCGCCGCCGCCGACGGATCCGGCGTCGGAGAACTGGTTGGTCGAGACGACCGGCTTGGTCATGTCGACCTCCGCGAAGCCCGACTCGGCCACGCGCAGTCCGAACGGCATACGCAGCGTGTGAAGGCCCTCGCCCTGTACGGGAGTCAGGGTGACGAAGCCCTCGTAGTAGCCGGCCGGCGCGCCGGCGGGGACCCGCAGGGTGGTGCGTACGGGCGTGCTGCCGTGCGGCTTGCTGGTCACGTGGCCGTCGGTGGCCAGGGTGATGCCGGCTGCGTGAGCGTCGCCGGAGGCCCCGTTGCCCCGGGTGAACTCGGCAGCCACCTCGTAACGGGCCTTGGTGCCGCTGTCGTTGACCAGGTCCAGCCGCTTCCCGACACTGGCGGCGCGGCCGACCGGAAGCACCCCGAGGTCGAGCGCGCCGGTGCGGCGGTCCAGCTCGGTGCGGGTGCCGTCCAGGGTGATGTACGGGGTCTTCGCGGACACCTGGAGGGAGGTCTCGGTGTGCACGGCGGCGTACGGGTCGACCGCGCCGGCGCCCGCGTCGAAGACGCTCACCTTGTCCGGCATCGGGCGGGCGGTGTTCATGAGCGCCGCCTTGACCCCGTCCGGCGTGAGCCGGGGGTCGTGCTGGAGCAGCAGCGCGGCGGCGCCGGCTACGTACGGCGAGGCCATGGAGGTGCCGCTCAGGCGGGCGTACGCGGCGGAGTAGTCGCCGGTCTCCGGGGCGACGGTGTCCGCCGGGACGGACGAGAGCACGCTGACGCCGGGCGCGGTGACCTCGGGCTTGATGGCGCCGGTGCCGTACGCCGGGCCGCGCGAGCTGAAGTCCGCGAGCCCGCCGCCGCCGAGCACGAAGGTCCCGGCTCCGGTGAACGTGAGGCGGGCGGTGGCGTCGGCGGTCCCGGCGGCCAGCGCGGCGCCCTCGGCGGCGGTGAGAGAGAAGGCCGGGACGTAGGCGGGGCTCTCGCCGATGTAGTTCGGGATGTGCCCCTCGGCGGCGTTGTCGTTGACGAGGAGGACGGCGACGGCGCCCTTGGTGGCGGCGCGGCGCACCTTCTCGTCCAGGCTGATCCCGCCCCGCTTCACGAGGACGGCCTTGCCCTTGACGTCCTTGCCCGTGTAGCCGGCGGCCGTGCCGGTGGCGACGTCCGCGACCGGGTAGCTCCCCGAGGTCAGGTCGTCGAGCGCGTCGCCGAACGGCCGGGCCAGCAGCCGCCCGGTGGCCGTGGTGGCGCCGGCGCCGATGCGGTACTCGGGCAGGGTCATCGGTTCGTCGTGCGCGCCCACGGTGAGCGGCAGCGCGGCGGCGCCCGGGGTGCCGAGGGTGTTGGCGCCCGGGCCGCTGTTGCCGGCGGCGATGACGGTGGTGATTCCGGCGAGCACGAGGTTGTCGGCGGCTATCGCCTGCGGGCTCATCGGATCGTTGACGGCCGCGCCGAGCGACATGTTGACGACGTCCATGCCATCGTCGGCCGCCCGGTCCATGGCGGCCATGATGTCGCTCGTACGGCCGGTCCCATAGGGGCCGAGCACCCGGTACGCGTACACGGACGCCCCGGGCGCCACGCCGTGCGCGGCGCGCTCCTGCGAGGTGTCGCCGCGGCCGGCGACGATCCCGGCGACGTGGGTGCCGTGCTCGGTGTAGTACGTCGAGCCCTGGTTGGTCTCGGCCTGCCCGGACGCCTTCCAGTCGGCGTACGTGGTCTCCATCGGGTCGGCGTCGTCGTCGATGAAGTCGTAGCCGCCCTTGTAGGCGGCCTTGAGGTCGGGGTGGTGGTAGTCGATGCCGGTGTCGATGATGCCGACCTTGACGCCCTGGCCGGTGATGCCCTCGGCGTGCAGCCGGGCCACCCCGTCGTCGCCGTCCCCGGTGGCGCCGGTGGTCCCGCCGCCGTCGGCAGGGGCGGGGCGGTCGAGCGCCTTGACCGTGGTGTCCGACCAGACGGCGGTGACCTCGTCGTTGTCGAGGAGTTCGGCGATGCGGTCGCCGGGGAGCCGGAGGCTGACCCCGTCGAAGCTGTGGGTGTAGGTGCGCCCGGGCTTCGGGGCCTCCGCCGTCTTGGCGCGGTCTTCGAACATGTCGTCCAGCGCGCTGCGGAACCGCTGGTGTGCCTTGGTGACGGCGTCCTGGGCAGCGGCCTCGGTGACCGTGCGGCCCTCGGCCGCGGCGAGCAGTCGGGCGGTCCGGGCGGGCGGGGTCTTCAGCTGGACGATCACGTCGACGGGCTTGCCGCTGCGCAGCGCGGCCTCGTCGGTGACATGCAGGCCGCCCATGTCCAGGGCGGCCATGCGGTGCAGGGCTCCCAGCTCCTGGTCGTCCAGGGAGGCGAGCAGCGCGCCCGCACTCGGCGTACCGGCGGTGGAAGGTGCGGCGAGGGCGACGGGGGCGGTGGCCGCGAGGGTGGCGAGCACGGTTGCCGCCGCGGCCAGGGCCAGGTGTCTGCGCCCCGGGGCTTGCGTCATGATTCGTGGGCTCCGCTCTGGGCTGGGACGGACGGGTCCCCCTCGCCTCATGGGCTGCGGGGGGCGGGCATCGCATGATCGTCGGCGCGTGGGCCTCCGAGGGGAATGGGAAACCGGTGGCGAGATCCCGCCTGTCGTCAAGTCGCCATCGGGGGGCGGTGAGTCCGGGAACTGGCGACAACACGTCGTGTCGTGGATCCGCCATCCCCGTGTGCTGCGGCGCACCGGCCGGGCTCGGTAGACCCGTGCCACGACCTCTCGGCGGTGCCGGGGCCCGGGCGGGAGATCCCCGCAGTGGTCCCGGTCCTGCCGAGGCCCCCGCCATGCGAAAGGGCACTCATGTCCCGCCCCACCACCACGCGCCGCAGACGCCGGTTCACCGCCGCCGTCCTCGCGGCCGGACTGACCGGCTCACTGATGAGCCTGTCGGCCCTGCCCGCGCAAGCCGCCGACGTGCCGCATCCGTTGGGCGCGGCCGTTCCGGACGCGCCCAAGAAGGCCCTGACCGCCCAGCGCGACAAGCTGGGCGCCCACGACCGTACGCTGCTCCAGAAGGCCGAGAGCAAGAAGGCCAGGACGGTCACCGTCCTGCTCGCCACCGGCGAGGGCGACACCGAGGCGCTGCGCGAGAAGATCGCGGACCTCGGCGGCCGGGTCGCCAGGACCGACGACAAGCTGGGCTATGTCCGTGCCACCGTCCCGACCGGCAAGGTCACCGCGCTCGCCGCGCTCTCCTCGGTCCGGGCCGTCGACCTCGACGAGACGTACAGGGTCCCCGACCCGTCACCGGTCACCAGCGAGGACAAGAAGGAGCACGGCGGCAACGGTCCCACCACCCCGCAGGCCCCCGGCCGCACCACCCCGGCCGACAACCCCTACCTGCCCGTGGCCGAGACCGGGGCGACCGGCTTCACCGAGGACCACCGCTCCTGGGACGGCCGGGGCGTCACCGTCGGCGTCCTGGACACCGGTGTCGACCTCGCCCACCCGGCGCTGCGCACCACCACGACCGGGCAGCCGAAGGTCGAGGACTGGGTCACCGCGACCGACCCGGTGACCGACGGCGACCCGACGTGGCTGGAGATGCGGCTGAAGGTCACCGCGAAGGACGGCGCCTTCCGCTACGGCGGGGTCGACTACAAGGCGCCCGACGGGGACTACGAGTTCCAGCTCTTCAAGGAGGGCGACACCTGGGGCGGTGAGCTGGAAGGGGACGTCAACCGGGACGGCGACTACAAGGACGTGTTCGGCGTCCTGTACCGCAAGGCGGACCACCGGGTGTGGGTCGACGCCGATCTCGACCAGACCTTCGGCGACGCCGATGTGGTCGAGCCGTACGCGGAGTCCGGCACCTGGGGCACCTTCGGCAAGGACGACCCGGAGACGGCCGTCGCCGAGTCGATGCCGTTCACCGTCGAGTACCGCGACGACGTGGACCTGTCGGCGCGGGGCGGCGCGAGTGCCGGCAAGAAGGCCGACTTCGTGAACATCGGCATCGTGTCCGGCGCCCACGCCACCCATGTCGCCGGCATCACCGCGGGTCACGGGCTGTTCGGCGGGAAGATGGACGGCGCGGCCCCCGGCGCCCGCATCGTCTCCGAGCGCGTCTGCCTCTTCGCCTCGGGCTGCACCTCGTACGCCCTCACCGAGGGCATGATCGACGTCGTCGTGAACAAGCACGTGGACGTCGTCAACCTGTCGATCGGCGGGCTGCCCGCGCTCAACGACGGCGCCAACGTCCGCTCGGTCCTCTACAACCGGCTGATCGACGAGTACGGCGTCCACATCGTCTCCTCGGCCGGCAACGACGGTCCCGGCATGAACACGGTGTCCGACCCGGCGGTGACGGACAAGGTCATCGCGGTCGGCGCCTCGGTCAGCAAGGACACCTGGTGGGCGGATTACGGCTCCGAGGTGAAGGACCGGCAGTCGCTGTTCCCGTTCTCGGCGCGCGGTCCGCGTGAGGACGGCGGGATGAAGCCGGAGATCGTCGCCCCCGGCGCCGCGGTCTCCTCCATCCCGACCTGGCTGCCCGGCGAGGGCGTGCCCCAGGCCGGCTACGAACTTCCGCCGGGCTACGGCATGTTCAACGGCACGTCGATGGCCTCGCCGCAGGCCGCGGGCGCCGTCGCCGTCCTGCTCTCCGCCGCGTCCGCCTCGCGGGTGAAGGTGTCGCCCGCCGGGATGCGGTCCGCGCTGACCAGCTCGGCGACGTACCTGCCGGACCAGCCCGCGTACGCGCAGGGCGCCGGCCTGGTCTCCGTACCGGCGGCGTGGAAGCTGCTGGCGAAGGAGCCGAAGCCGACGGCGTACTCCGTCGAGGCCCCGGTGTGCGGTGTCCTCGCGGGGATGCTGGCCACCCCCGAGTCCGGGACCGGCGTGTACAACCGCTGCTCCCCCGACGACGGCGGACAGCCGCTCCACCGCCCGAAGAGCTACACGGTGAAGCTCACCCGCACCGGCTCCGGGAGCCGTGAGGCCCGCCTTTCCTGGGTCGGCAACGACGGCACGTTCAGCGCCCCGCGCACCGTGGAGCTGGATCAGGGCAGGGCCACCGGTATCGCCGTCCGCGCCCGGGCCGAGTCCGCCGGGGCGCACTCGGCGCTGCTGCGCGTGGACGACCCGGCCACGCCCGGCGTCGACCGGCTGGTCCCGGTCACCGTCGTGGCCGCCGCCGACCCGGCGAAGCCGTCGTACGCGGTGTCCACTGCGGGCGCGGTCGACCGCAACGCCACCCGCTCGTTCTTCGTCTCCGTGCCCGAGGGCGCGGCGGCGCTCAAGGTGGACCTGTCCGGTGTCGCCCGGGACAGCCAGACCCGGTTCCTGGCGGTCGACCCGCAGGGCATGCCGGTCGAGGACACCGCCGTGGGCCGCTGCTACGCCAACTTCTCGGACGAGGCGGACTGTGCCTCCGGCTCGCGCACGTACGAGCAGCCGATGCCCGGCGTCTGGGAGTTCGAGGTGGAGGCGCGCCGCACCTCGCCCGCGCTCGGCAACCCGTACCGGCTGACCGCCACCGTGCAGGGCGCCACGCTGGACCCGGCGTCCTCGGTGATCGACGAGGCGGCGCTGCACGGGGCGGCCGAGAGGAGCTTCACGGCCGTCAACCGGTTCGCGCCGGTGACCGCACACGCGGTGGGCGGCTCCCTGGGCGCGCTCTCCGAAGCGCACCCGACCGTCGCCGACCAGGACATGACCGGCAAGCAGATCGCGGTGCCGAGGGACGCGACGCGGCTCGAGGTGTCGATGGGCAACGCCTCCGACCCGGACGCGGACCTGGACCTGTACCTGGTGGCGCAGTCGGGGGCGCTCGTCGCCTCCTCCACCAACGGCGGCGCCCGCGAGTCGCTCGTGGTGGACAAGCCCAAGCCCGGCTACTACCTGCTCTTCATCGCGGGTACGGACGTGCCGTCGGGCAGCACCTCGTTCGACATCCAGGACACGATGTTCTCCTCGTCGCTCGGCGCGGTGACCGTGGACCAGGAGGAGCCGGTGCGCCTGGCCACGGGCAGCTCCACGAAGGTCAGCGGGCGTCTGGTGGCGGAGACCCTGCCGCCGTCGGGCCGCCGCCTGGTGGGCCGGTTCTCGCTGGCCTCGGACACCGGGACCGTGCTGGGCAGCGCCGACGTGCTGCTCGGCAAGGTGACCTCCCCGCACGCGGAGGTCACCGCCTCCTTCGGCCCGGCCATCGCCCTCAGCCTGGACGACAACGGCCGGGTCGCCGGGTCGAAGCAGATCAGCGGGCGGAGCCGGCCGATCCGCTGGGACGCGGAGAACGGCGTCACGCAGCTCGACAACGCCGGCGCCCGGGACGGCCACGTCCTCGACCAGAGCCGGTCGAAGGGATACGCCACCGGGCAGCTGACGCTCACCGAGGGCACCCGGGCGGCCGTCTGGGACGCGGACGGGAAGCTCACCACGCTGCCGCTGCCCGACTGGGCGTCCTACCGCTTCGCGCGCGGCTTCGCCGTGAACGACTCCGGTACGGTCGTCGGCAACGCCACGGGCGACATCACCGACCCGGCCACCGGCCGCAGCCTCGAAGTGAACGAAGGCTTCGTCTGGAACGCGGACACCGGCTTCCGCGAGCTGCCGCACCTCACGGAGAGCCGCAGCCTCACCGAGCCGATCGCGATCAACAACGCCGGTGTGGTCGTCGGCCACTCCTCCAAGGCCGGCAAGCGCCGCGCCGTGAAGTGGGACGCGGACGGGAAGATCACCGACCTGGGCACGCTCCCGGGCATGGCCGACAGCTACGCCGAGGGGGTCAACTCCTCCGGCGAGGTCGTCGGTGTCAGCGGTGACGACGCGTTCGTCGTCAAGCCGGGGGGCGCGATGACCCGGCTGCCCGACTTCGGTTTCAACGCCAAGGCGCAGAAGGTGAACGACGACGGTTGGGTGCTCGGCACCGCGGAGACCCAGCCGGACGCGGAGACCGCGGTCGTGTGGGACCCCGAGGGCCGCATGTACCAGCTGTCGGCGATGATCGGCTCCTCGCGCTTCGTTCCCATGGAGGGGATCGGCATCAACAACCGGGGCGAGGTGGCGTTCTACGCCATGGACCTGGAGGACGCCGGCTCGACCAAGGTCGTCCTGGCCGAGCTGCCTTCCTGACCCCGGCGTCCGCCCTCCCCGCCGCCGGCTCTCCGGTGGTGGGGAGGGCGGCCCTGCCCTAAGGGCTGCCCCGGCCGGGTACGCGGTCCGGCGCGTCCGCCGCTTCCCAGCGCAGCAGGTCCCCCGGCTGGCAGTCGAGCGCTTCGCAGAGCGCGGCGAGCGTCGCGAAGCGGACGGCCTTGGCCCGGCCGTTCTTGAGGACCGCCAGGTTGGCGGGGGTGATACCGACCCGCTCGGCGAGCTCGCCCACGGACATCTTCCGCCGGGCCAGCATCACGTCGATGTCGACGACGATCGGCATCAGATCACCTCGTCCAGCTCGGCCTGCATCCGCGACGCCTGAACGTCGCGGGCGACCGCCTGGGCGAGCAGCGTGCGCAGCACGAGCACGACGAGCGCGACCCCGAACACCGCCAGGCCGACCACGCCGATCAGGAGGACGACACCCGGCGCGACGGCCTCGCCCGGCGCCAGAACGGTCCCGAGCGACCAGAGCAGGAGTGCGGCACCGGCGAAGGAACCGGTCACCAGGTCCACGTACCGGAAGGCGGAGCCGGAGAACACCGTTCCCCGGCGGGCCATCGCGGCCAGTCGCCAGACGCACACCAGAACGGTCTCGGCGCAGCCGATCCCCAGGACGACGATCAGCGCGACCGGGACACGGGGCAGATCCCCGGCGTCGCCGGTGCTCCCCGAGTCGCGGAAGAGCAGGACCAGCATCAGCACCTGCAGGAACAAGGCACCGGCGAGCAGTGCCGCGATCACGCAACGAAGCGTGATGTCGGTCAGTTTTCCCATGACCCTTCCTCCCTACCTATCGAAACGCGATCCTAATCTATCGTTTCTCGATATCCAACCGGGGAGAGGGGCGCGCGTGCGCGGAGCGCGGAACGGCGGCCGCCCGGGTAGACAGGTCGCATGCAGACCTTTCTCCCCTTCCCCGGCTTCACGGAGTCCGCCGCCGTCCTGGACGCCAGGCGGCTCGGCAAGCAGCGGGTGGAGGCTCTCCAGGTGTTCCGCGGCCTGACCGTGCCGGGTTACGGGTGGCGCAGGCATCCGGCGGTCCGCATGTGGACGGGGTACGAGGAAGCGCTCGTCCGCTACGGTCTCGACGTCTGCGCGCTCTGGACGGCCGAGGGGCGCGCCGACACCTGCGCGGGCACCCTCGTCCACGACTTCCGCGCCCACACGGGCGACGCGCCCGTCCGCCCACAGTCCGAGCTGGCGGCGGAGGGGGAGCTGCCACCGTGGCTGGGCGACCCGGAGTTCCACCGGAGCCATCAGTCGGCGCTGCTCCGCAAGGACCCGGAGCACTACCGGGGCCGCTTCCCCGGCGTGCCGGACGACCTGCCGTACGTGTGGCCGGCGTCGGACCGCGCCTAGGACGTGTTCCGAAAGTGGGGGGGG
>NZ_JBMNDO010000142.1:0-19329 GCF_052542855.1 Streptomyces sp. SAS_281 | reverse complement strand
CCGGGGGCGGGTCACCCCCGCCCCCGGGGCTCGGGGCTTACGCGTCCTCGTCGTTGACCCAGCTCATGAGCTTGCGCAGCTCACGGCCGGTGGTCTCCAGGAGGTGGTTCTCGTCGGCCTTCTTGTACTCGTTGTACTTGGGCAGACCGTTGTGGTACTCGGCCATCCAGTTCTTGGCGAAGGTGCCGTCCTGGATCTCGGCGAGAACCTTCTTCATCTCGGCCTTGGTGGCGTCCGTGATGATGCGCGGGCCGGTGACGTAGTCGCCCCACTCGGCGGTCTCCGAGATGGACCAGCGCATCTTCTCCAGGCCGCCCTCGTACATGAGGTCCACGATGAGCTTCAGCTCGTGCAGGCACTCGAAGTAGGCGATCTCCGGCTGGTAACCGGCCTCGGTCAGGGTCTCGAAACCGGCCTTGACCAGGGCGGCGGTGCCACCGCAGAGGACGGCCTGCTCGCCGAAGAGGTCGGTCTCGGTCTCCTCGGTGAAGGTCGTCTTGATGACGCCGGCGCGGGTGCCGCCGATGCCCTTGGCGTACGAGAGGGCGAGCGCCAGGCCGTTGCCCGTGGCGTCCTGCTCGACGGCCACGATGCACGGAACGCCGCGGCCCTCCTCGTACTGGCGGCGGACCAGGTGGCCCGGGCCCTTGGGGGCGACCATGCAGACGTCGACGTCGGCCGGCGGCTTGATGAAGTCGAAGCGGATGTTCAGGCCGTGGCCGAAGAACAGCGCGTCGCCCTTCTTCAGGTTGTCCTTGATGGACTCCTCGTAGACCTGGGCCTGGATCGGGTCCGGGACGAGGATCATGATGACGTCGGCCTCGGCGGCGGCCTCGGACGGGGTCACCACGCGCAGGCCCTGCTCCTCGGCCTTGGCCTTGGACTTGGAACCCTCGTGCAGACCGACACGGACGTCGACACCCGAGTCACGCAGCGACAGCGCGTGGGCGTGGCCCTGGCTGCCGTAGCCGATGACCGCGACCTTGCGGCCCTGGATGATGGACAGGTCGGCATCGTCGTCGTAGAACAGCTCGGCCACTGGGTCTTCTCCTTGGTGTGCAGGTGTTGCGTCCCACCGTACGGCGGGGTGCGTCAGATACGTTTTCGGGTCTCGCCATACGAGCGGGGCGGCGGGCCCTTGGTTTGTTTACGCCGAGCGGTCGAGGGCGCGCAGGGACCGGTCGGTGATCGAGCGCGCGCCGCGTCCTATGGCGATGGTGCCGGACTGGACGAGCTCCTTGATGCCGTACTGCTCCAGCATCTTGAGCATCGCCTCCAGCTTGTCGGCGCCGCCGGTCGCCTCGATCGTGACGGCCTCGGGCGAGACGTCTACGGTCTTGGCGCGGAACAGCTGGACGATCTCGACGATCTGGGAGCGGGTCTCGTTGTCGGCGCGGACCTTCACCAGGACGAGCTCGCGCTGGATCGCAGCGGACGGCTCGAGTTCGACGATCTTGAGGACGTTGACCAGCTTGTTGAGCTGCTTGGTGACCTGCTCCAGGGGCAGGTCCTCGACATTCACGACGATGGTGATGCGGGAGATGTCGGGGTGTTCGGTGGTGCCGACCGCGAGCGAGTCGATGTTGAAGCCGCGGCGGGAGAACAGGGCGGTGATCCGGGCCAGGACGCCGGGCTTGTTCTCGACCAGGACGGAGAGCGTGTGCTTGGTGGACATGGAAGTCGGTCTCTCTCTGTCTCTCAGTCGTCTTCGTTGTCGCCGAAGTCGGGACGGACGCCCCGGGCGGCCATGACCTCGTCGTTGGAGGTGCCGGCGGCGACCATCGGCCACACCATGGCGTCCTCGTGGACGATGAAGTCGATGACGACCGGGCGGTCGTTGATCGCGTTCGCCTCGGCGATGACCTTGTCCAGGTCGGCCGGGTCCTCGCAGCGGATCGCGTAGCAGCCCATGGCCTCGGAGAGCTTCACGAAGTCGGGGACGCGGGTGCCCTTGTTGGGCGGGGTCTCGCCGTCCGGGCCCGCGTGCAGCACGGTGTTGGAGTACCGCTGGTTGTAGAACAGGGTCTGCCACTGGCGGACCATCCCGAGCGCGCCGTTGTTGATGATGGCGATCTTGACCGGGATGTTGTTCAGGGCGCAGGTGGTGAGCTCCTGGTTGGTCATCTGGAAGCAGCCGTCGCCGTCGATCGCCCAGACCGTGCGGTCGGGCATGCCGGCCTTGGCGCCCATCGCGGCGGGGACCGCGTAGCCCATGGTCCCGGCGCCGCCGGAGTTGAGCCAGGTGGCGGGCTGCTCGTACTGGATGAAGTGCGAGGCCCACATCTGGTGCTGCCCGACGCCCGCGGCGAAGATCGTGTCAGGCGGGGCGAGTTCGCCGATGCGCTGGATGACCTGCTGCGGGGAGAGGCTGCCGTCCTCGGGGAGGTCGTAGCCGAGCGGGTAGGTCTCGCGCCAGCGGTTGAGGTCCTTCCACCAGGCGCTGTAGTCGCCGGTGTTGCCCTCGGTGTGCTCGGCCTGGACCGCCTGGACGAGGTCGGCGATGACCTCGCGGGCGTCGCCCACGATCGGGACGTCGGCGGCGCGGTTCTTGCCGATCTCCGCCGGGTCGATGTCGGCGTGGACGACCTTGGCGTACGGGGCGAAGCTGTCGAGCTTGCCGGTGACGCGGTCGTCGAAGCGGGCGCCGAGGGCGACGATCAGGTCCGACTTCTGGAGCGCGGTGACGGCGGTGACCGCACCGTGCATACCGGGCATTCCCACGTGCAGCGGGTGGCTGTCGGGGAAGGAGCCGAGCGCCATCAGGGTGGTGGTGACGGGCGCTCCGGTCAGCTCGGCCAGCACCTTGAGTTCGGCGGTGGCCCCGGCCTTGATCACGCCGCCGCCCACGTAGAGCACCGGGCGCTTGGCCTGGGTGATGAGCTTGGCGGCCTCGCGGATCTGCTTGGCGTGCGGCTTGGTCACCGGGCGGTAGCCGGGCAGGTCCATGACCGGCGGCCAGCTGAAGGTGGTCTTCGCCTGGAGCGCGTCCTTGGCGATGTCGACCAGGACCGGGCCCGGGCGGCCGGTGGAGGCGATGTGGAACGCCTCGGCGATCGTGTGCGCGATGTCCTCGGCGCGGGTGACCAGGAAGTTGTGCTTCGTGATCGGCATGGTGATGCCGCAGATGTCGGCTTCCTGGAAGGCGTCCGTACCGATGGCGCCGGAGGCGACCTGACCGGTGATCGCGACCATCGGAACGGAGTCCATGGCCGCGTCGGCGATCGGGGTGACGAGGTTGGTGGCGCCGGGGCCCGAGGTGACCATGCAGACGCCGACCTTGCCGGTGGCCTGCGCGTAGCCGGTGGCCGCGTGACCCGCGCCCTGCTCGTGCCGGACCAGGATGTGACGGACCCGGGTGGAGTCCATCAGCGGGTCGTAGGCGGGGAGAATGCAGCCGCCGGGGAGGCCGAATACGGTGTCGGCCCCGACTTCCTCGAGAGAGCGGATGAGGGACTGCGCGCCCGTGAGGTGCTCAACGGAGGCGGCGGGCGATCCGCCGGTACGGGCCCGCGGCTGGGGATGGTGGGCCCCTGTGGCCTGCTCGGTCATCGGCATTCTCTTCTCGAAGCTGAGGTTTTTGCGAGTGTTTTACGACGTTTTGCCTGGTCCGGTGCAACAAAAAACCCCTCGTGCCGTGAGGCAAGCGAGGGGAGCGCGCCGGTGCGGTCGCAGGGTGTCATGGAGGGACCCTGCTTCAGCCGACGCGCTTTCCAAGTACGAGAATTCGGGTGCGCATGGCATTGACCCTCTCTCCGACGCACGCGGAGTGTCAAGTGGGTGGGACGGGTGTCTCACCATGTGAGCGGGTGAGGGACGGGACCGCACCCCCCGTGAGAACCGGCTGCGCGGGCACTCCGGCGGGCACCGGGAACGTCCCGCGGACCAGGGCGCGGCGCAGCCGGTACTCGTCCAACGGCCCCGAGAAGGCCGCGCCCTGGCCGTGCGTGCAGCCCATGGCGCGCAGGGCGAGGACCTGCTCCGGGACGTCCACGCCGTCGGCCACGGACTGCATCCCGAGGTCGCAGGCGATCCGGAGCAGCCCGCTGGTGATCTTGTGCAGCCGCGCCGACTCCACGACGCCCTCCACCAGGCCCCGGTCCAGCTTGAGCACGTCGATCGGGAGGCGGCGCAGGGCGTTGATCGCGGCGTAGCCGCTGCCGAAGCCGTCGAGCGCGATCCGGACGCCCAGCCGGCGCAGCGCGGCCAGGCGCTGTTCCAGCTCCTCGAAGGGCACCCGGGGGTCGCTGTCCGCGACCTCGATCATCAGCGCCCCGGACGGCAGCCCGTACCGCGTGAGCAGTGCCTCGACGGAGCCGGCCGGGGAGCCCCGGTCGAGCAGCCTCCGGGCCGGGAGGCGGACGGACACCGCGGTCCGGTGACCCGCCCTGGCCCGGTCGGCGGCCTGCTCGACGGCCTCTTCGAGGAGCCAGCGGCCCAGCTCGGCGGTGCGGTCGCCGTCCTCGGAGATCCGCAGGAACTCGGCGGGCGTGAACAGGATGCCCTGGGCGGAGCGCCAGCGGGCCTGGGCGGCGACGGCGGCGACCCGGCCGGTGGCCAGGTGCACCACGGGCTGGTGGAGGAGCGCGAACTCGCCGTCGCGCAGGGCGCCGCGCAGCCGGGTCGCCAGCTCGGAGCGGCGGACCACGTCGGCCTGCATCTGCGGGGCGTACAGCTCGACGCGGTTCTTGCCGCCGGCCTTGGCGCGGTACATGGCGAGGTCCGCGTTGCGCATGAGGTCGTTGGGGGTGATGCCGGGCTCGGCGAAGGCGACGCCGATGGAGGCGGTGACGCGGACCTCGCCGTCGCCGACGCGGTAGGGCTCGGAGAGCGTGAGGCGCAGCCGGTCGGCGATCTCGTGGACCTGGCACTCGCGGGCGTCCTGCTCGCGGCCGGCGTCGCCGACGATGAGGGCGGCGAACTCGTCGCCCCCGAGGCGGGCGGCGGTGTCCCCGGAGCGGACGGACTCGTGGAGGCGGCGGGCGGCCTGGACGAGCAGCTCGTCGCCCGCCTGGTGGCCGAGCCGGTCGTTGGCCGCCTTGAAGCCGTCCAGGTCGATGAAGAGGACGGCGGTGCCCGCGTCCCCGGCGCGGCGGCCGGCGAGCGCCTGGCGGACCCGGGCGGTGAACAGGGCCCGGTTGGGCAGGTCGGTGAGCGGGTCGTGCTCGGCGTTGTGCTGCAACTGGGCCTGGAGCCGCACGCGTTCGGTGACGTCCCGGCTGTTGAGGAGCAGGCCGCCCTGGTGGCGGTTGACGGTGGACTCGACGTTGAGCCAGTCGCCGGAGCCGGACCGGAAGCGGCACTCGATGCGCGTGGCGGGCTCCTCGCCGGGCGGGGCGGCGAGGAAGCGGCGGACCTCGTGGACGACGCGGCCGAGGTCGTCGGGGTGGATGATCGAGGACAGCTCGGCGCCCACCAGCTCGTCCGCGTCCCGCCCGTAGACACCGGCGGCGGCGGGGCTGACGTAGCGCAGGACGCCGCTGGGCGCGGCGATCATGATGACGTCGCTGGAACCCTGCACCAGGGAGCGGAAGTGGTTCTCCTTCTGGGCCAGTTCCTGGGTGAGGGCGATGTTGTCGAGGAGCATGATGCCCTGGCGGACGACGAGCGCGAGGACCACCGTGCACCCGGTGAGGACGACGACGCGGTCCACCCGGCGGCCCTCGATCACGTTGTACAGGATGCCCAGGGTGCAGACGGCCGCGGCGAGATACGGGGTCAGCGCGGCCAGTGAGCCGGCGATGGGGCGGCTGGCGGTGCGCGGGGCGCCCGGGTCCTCTCCCTCGGTCTCGCCCGGGACAGCGTTGTCCGCGTCGCGTGCGGCACCCCAGGGGGCGTACGCGAGGAGCAGCGAGCCGGCGAACCAGCCGGCGTCGAGCAACTGGCCCGAGTGGTAGGTCTGGCGGAGCAGCGGCGAGGTGAACAGGGCGTCGCACAGCACGGTCAGGGCGAGCGCGGCGATGGCGGTGTTCACCGCGGCGCGGTTGACGCTGGCGCGCCGGAAGTGCAGGGCGAGGACCATCGAGACGAGCACGATGTCGAGCAGCGGGTAGGCCAGCGAGAGTGCGGCGCGGGCCACGCTGTCGCCCTCGATGTCCGCGACGTGCGCGGTGTGGGCGAGGGCGAGGCTCCAGGACAGGGTGAGCAGCGAGCCGCCGATCAGCCAGGAGTCGAGGGCCAGGCAGACCCAGCCGGCGCGGGTGACGGGCCGCTTGGCGAGGACGAGGAGACCGACGATCGCGGGCGGCGCGAAGCAGAGGAAGAAGACGTCGGCGAGGGACGGGCTCGGGACGCGGACCTCGCGCACGCACTCGTACCAGCCCCAGACGGCGTTGCCCGCACAGGCCATCAGCGAGGAGAGCGCGAACAGCAGCCAGGCCGGGCGGAACCTCGGGTCGGCGACGCGGGCGAAGAGGAAGCAGGAGACGGCGGCGGCCAGGGCGGCGGCGCTCAGGCCGAAGTCCCCCATGAACAGGGCGACCTCGGCCGAGCCCCAGCCGGTGGCCGCGCCCACCGCGTAACCGCCGCAGACGAGGCCGAGGACGAGCTGCGGGAGCAGTGCGGAGGCGCGGCCCGGCCCGGACTGCCGGGCGAGGAACGCTCCGCGGGTGCTCACCGGGGCGCTCACCGCGGGCCTCCCGAGGTCCCCGGCCGGCTGCGGCGCCGGCTCACCGGACCCGCCGCGCGCCGTCGCCGGCCCCGTCGTGTCGGATCGTTCGCCCATCGGCCGTCCATCGCCCGTCGCCCCCTCGCGTGTGACTGGCTCCCCGGCGCCGTCCCTGCCACGGCGCGACACCCCTTTCGGGACGATACACCAGACTCGTCACTCAGGGACATAGTTCCTCTACTCTCCGTGACGACCTGCGGTGTTGTGGCCACGGAGGGGAGCCGGACGTGCCCGTTGCGTGGTCAGCCGGTGGTGCGTACGACGTTGTCCAGCGGCTGCCCCGCGGCGAAGCGGGTGAGCTGTCCGGCGATCAGCCGCTCGGCGCGCGGCAGGAACGCGGAGGTGCTGCCGCCGACGTGCGGGGTGATGAGGACGTTCGGAGCATGCCAGAGGGGATGGCCGGAAGGCAGCGGTTCCGGGTCGGTGACGTCGAGGGCGGCGCGCAGCCGGCCCGACTCGAGTTCGGACAACAGGGCCTTGGTGTCGACCACTCCGCCCCGGGCGACGTTGACCAGGAGCGCCCCGTCGCGCATCGCGGCCAGGAACTCCGCGCCCGCCAGCCCCTGCGTGGAGGGGTTCAGCGGGGTGGACAGGATGACCACGTCGGCCTCGGGCAGCAGGGCCGGGAGGTCGTCGAGCGTGTGTACGGGGCCGCGTGCGGTTGTCCGTGCAGAGCGCGCGACGCGTGCGACCCGCGCGCACTCGAACGGTGCGAGCCGGTCCTCGATGGCCGAGCCGATCGATCCGTAGCCCACGATCAGCACGGACTTGTCGGCGAGGGCCGGGTAGAAGCCGGACCGCCACTCCTCGTCGTCCTGGCCGTGCACGAAGCCGGGGAGCCCGCGCAGCGAGGCCAGGATCAGCGCGAGGGTCAGTTCCGCGGTGGACGCCTCGTGGACGCCCTTGGCGTTGCACACCTGCACGCCCGCGTGCAGTCCGGCGAGGCCCGGCTCGACGTGGTCGGTGCCCGCCGACAGCGTCTGCACGACCTGGACGCGGCTCATCGCACCGAGCGGCCGGACCGCGACCTCCATGCCCTTCATGTAGGGGACGACGTAGTAGGCGCAGTCGGCGGGGTCGGCCGGGTAGTCCTTCCCGCCGTCCCAGAAGTGGTACGTCAGGCCCTCGGGAAGCCCCTCGATCTCGTCGGCCGGGAGGGGCAGCCAGACCTCGGGGGCGGGGGCGGATCGCGTGGTGGAAGTCATGGTCAGGAGGCTATGCGAAGCCCTCCGGGGCGCAGAGGTTAGGTTGTTGTGGGTGCGAGGGCCGTGTCCGTGCAGTCCCGTCGTACGCCCGCGGGCCATACGGGACTGCACGGACACGGCCTAGGGAGGGGTTCGGGGAGTTGGAGCGCAGGAGTCTCGGTGCGGCGGCGCTCGCCGTGGGTGCGGTCGGTCTCGGCTGCATGCCGATGAGCTGGGCGTACAGCGCCTCGCAGCAGCGGGGCGACCGTGCGCTGCGGGCGGTGCACGCGGCGCTGGACGCGGGCGTCGATCTGCTCGACACCGCCGACATGTACGGCCCCTTCACCAATGAGCTGTTGGTGGGGCGGGCGCTGAAGGGCCGTCGGGCCGAGGCGTTCGTGTCCACCAAGTGCGGGCTCCTGGTGGGGGATCAGCACATCGTGGCCAACGGCAGGCCGGGATACGTGCGCCGGGCCTGCGACGCCTCGCTGCGGCGGCTCCAGACCGATGTGATCGACCTCTACCAGCTCCACCGCGCCGACCCCGAGGTACCCGTCGAGGAGACGTGGGGCGCGATGGCGGAGCTGGTGAGCGCGGGCAAGGTGCGGGCGCTGGGCCTGTGCGCGGTCGGCGCGCGGGCGTCGCGGCGTTCGGGCGCCCGGACGCACGACGGAACGATCCGGCAACTGGAGCGGGTGCAGCAGGTGTTCCCGGTCAGCGCGGTGCAGGCGGAGCTGTCGGTCTGGTCGCCGCAGGCGCTGGAGTCGCTGCTGCCGTGGTGCGCGGCCCGGGGCGTGGGCTTCCTGGCCGCGATGCCGCTGGGCAACGGCTACCTCACGGGGACGCTGACGCCGGGGCAGGGGTTCGAACCGGAGGACCTGCGGGCCCGGCATCCCCGGTTCACGGCCGAGATGATGGCGGCGAACCAGCCGCTGGTGGTGGGGCTGCGCCGGGTCGCCGAGCGGCACGGGGCGACGCCCGCGCAGGTGGCCCTGGCCTGGGTGCTGCACCAGGGGCCCCAGGTGGTGCCGGTGCCCGGCACGAAACGGGAGGACTGGGCGGTGGAGAACGCGGGCGCGTCCGCGCTGACCCTGACGGAACGCGACCTGGCGGAGATCGACCGGCTGCCGGCGCCGCGCGAGTCCTGGGACTAGGGCGTGTTCCGAGAGTCCCGCCTGCCCGGCCGGGCGGACGGCGCTACTTTCGGAACACGCCCTGGGCGCGCTGGCCACCGCTCCGGAAAGCGCCCCGGTCCGCGTCCGCTCGGTGTAAGAACAGGGGACAGGCGGCCGTTGAAGGGACAGGTGCGGTGTTGGGATCAGTGCAGGGCTCCGAGGGGCGTACGGGGCGGGGCCGGGGCGGCCCCGGGGCGCGGCGGGGCGCGGTGGCCGTACTGGCGGCCGGGGCCCTGCTGATGGCCGCCGGGTGCGGCTCCGGCGGGGACCCGGGGAGCCCGGCGGGCGCGAGTCCACCGGCGCACTCCCCCTCCGGGCCGGCCGCCGAGTCCCCCTCCCCGTCGCCGTCCGTCTCGCGCCCCCCGGCCGACCAGCCCCCGGCCAAGGGCTCGGCGAAGGTGGTCTCGACGCTCACCGAGGGGCTGAACTCCCCGTGGGGGCTGGCCGCGCTCCCCGGCGGCGACCTGCTGGTGGGCTCCCGGGACAAGGGCACCATCACCCGGATCGACGCGGAGACCGGCAAGAAGAAGCTCCTCGGCACGGTCCCCGGGGTCGCCCCGGCCGGTGAGGGCGGGCTGCTCGGCCTCGCCGTATCGCCCGACTTCGGCACGGACCACCAGGTCTACGCGTACTTCACCACCGCGTCGGACAACCGCATCGCCCGCATGATCTACGACGAGAACGGCTCGCCCGGCCAGTTGCTCGGCGCCCCGGACACCATCCTGCGCGGCATCCCCAAGGGCGGGATCCACAACGGCGGCCGGATCGCCTTCGGACCCGACCGCGCGCTGTACGCGGGCACGGGCGAGACGGGCGACGACGGCCGGGCGCAGGAGAAGGAGTCCCTGGCGGGCAAGATCCTGCGGATGACGCCCGACGGCGAGCCGCTGCACGGCAACCCGGAGGGCGACTCCGTGGTGTATTCGTACGGGCACCGCAATGTGCAGGGTCTCGCCTGGGACGCGGAGAAGCGGCTGTGGGCCTCCGAGTTCGGCCAGGACACCTGGGACGAGCTGAACCTGATCGAGCCGGGCGGCAACTACGGCTGGCCGGACGTCGAGGGCACCGCGCACAAGGAGGGCTTCCGCGACCCGGTCGCCCAGTGGAAGACCTCCGAGGCGTCGCCCAGCGGCATCGCGTACGTCAAGGGCTCCATCTGGATGGCGGGACTGCGGGGCGAGCGGCTGTGGCGCATCCCGCTCTCCCGCGAGGACGGGGCGGCGAAGGAGCCGCTGGCCGACCCGCAGGCGTTCCTGGAGGGCGAGTACGGCCGGCTGCGCACGGTCCTGGCGGCGGGCGGCGACAGGCTGTGGCTGGTCACGAGCGAGACGGACGGCCGGGGCACCCCGAAGCCGGGGGACGACAGGATCCTGCTGGTGCGGGTCACATAGCCGCCGGCCGCTTCACCGCTGCTCCGGCACCGGGTACAGCCGCAGCCGGTGGGCCAGGGCGGCGGCCTCGCCGCGGCCGGTCACACCCAGCTTGGCCAGGATGTTGGAGACGTGGACGCTCGCGGTCTTCGGCGAGATGTACAGCTCCTCGGCGATCCGGCGGTTGGTGAGGCCCGCCGCGACCAGCCGGTGCACGTCCTGCTCGCGCGGGGTCAGCCCGAAGGACTCCACCGCGGCCGCGGCGGCCCGCAGTTGCTCGCCGGAGGGGTCCCGGGCGGGCCCGGGTCCGCCCGGGACGACGACCGCGGCCGGCACCTCCTCGGCCTCGCCGCCCGCGCCGGCCAGGGCGACGCGGGCGCGGCCGGCCAGCAGTTCGATGGTCTCGGTGAGCGGGCGGGCCCCGAGCCGGACGGCGGTGGTGTGCGCGTCGCGCAGCAGGCCGGTGGCGGTGGCCCGGTCACCGGAGGCGACGAGGAGGGCCTCCGCCCAGCGGTGGTGGATCTGCGCCAGCTCGTACGGGCGGTGCAGCGGGGTGAACGCGCGGGCGGCGCCGTCCCAGTGGTCCGGTGTGTCCACGCCCTCGGCCCTGGCCAGTTCCGCCTCGATCAGCAGGGCGTAGGCGGACCAGACCGGGACCAGGACCGGCAGCCGCTTGAGGTGGCCCCGGACCAGGTCGAGGACGGCGGGGCGGCCCGGTTCGGTGGCGGGCAGACCCCGGGCATCGGCCTCGGCCGCCGCGACGGCGTGCAGCATCGGGAAGGCGTAGCGCTGGGTGCCGGTGGGGAAGCCCTCGGCGGCCTGCGCCTCGAAGGCGGCGCGCGCCTCGGGCAGCCGGCCCTGCATCACGGCGATCTGGATGGCGTGGCGTACGGGGTTGATGAAGTGCTGGGGCTGGGGGTCGCTGGAGCCGAAGCAGCGCCGGGTCAGCGCGAGTTGCCGTTCGGCCTCGGCGAGGTCGCCCCGGACGAGGGCGAGTTCGGTACGCCGGGAGGCGACCAGCCCCTGGGACTTGCGGGACAGCGACTTGCGGGCGGCGGCCTCCGTGGTGGCCACGGCCTCGTCCCAGCGGCCCAGCGAGAACAGCGACATCGCCTGGTTGGTGCGGACCCACGCCTCGATGTCCGCGACGCCGTGCTCGTGGCAGACGCGGATGCCGTGGTCGGCCGCGGCCACCGCCTCCAGGGAGCGGCCCATCGCCTCCAGGGTGGAGGGGAGGTTGATGCCGGCCCGGCCCATGATGTCGATGAGGCCCAGCTCGTCGGCCCGGTCGCGCACGGCGTACATCTCGGCGATGCCCTCGTCCACGGCGCCCGCGTCCGTGTTCAGCCAGCCGCGGGTGAGCCGGGCGTGCAGCTCGATGTACTCGTTGCCGACCAGTTGCGCGTACTCCACGGCCCGTTCGGCGGCGGCCAGGGTCTCGGCGCCGGGACGGTGCAGGGCGCCCCATCCGGCCACCATCATCAGGACGTCCGCGTGCACCGCGGACGGGGGCAGGCCCCGGACCAGCCGCTCGGCGGTGGCCAGCTCCTCCCAGCCGTCACCGCGCGTGAGGTCCTGGACGAGGCGGGAGCGCTGGACCCAGAACCAGGCGGCGCGCAGCGCGTCGTCCTCGCCCTCCAGGATGCGCAGGGCCTTCTTGCAGATGGCGAAGGCCCGTTCGCGCTCTCCGCCGAGGCGGGCGGCGACGGTGGCCTCGGCCATCAGGTCGAGGTAGGTCAGCGGGGTCGAGGCGTCCCGCCCGCAGGACGGGTAGACCTCGGCGTAGTCGATGGGGCGCAGGGTGTGGCGGACGTCCTCGGGGGCGCCGTCCCACAGTTCGAGGGCGCGTTCCAGGAGGCGCAGTTGCTCGGCGTAGGCGTTGCGGTGGCGGGCCCGGACCGATGCCTTCAGCACGGCGGGCAGCGCCTTGGCGGGGTCGTGCGCCCCGTACCAGTAGCTGGCCAGGCGGGTCGCGCGCTCGCCGTCGCAGACGAGGGCCGGGTCGGCCTCCAGCGCCTCCGCGTACCGGCGGTTGAGGCGGGAGCGCTCGCCGGGGAGGAGGTCGTCGCTGACGGCCTCGCGGACCAGGGAGTGGCGGAAGCGGTAGCCGTCGCCCTCGGGGGTGGTCAGGAGCAGGTTGGCGCCGACGGCGGTGCGCAGCGCCGCGATGAGGTCGTCCTCGCTGAGGCCGGCGACGGCGGCGAGGAGTTCGTACTCGACGGCGGAGCCGCCCTCGGCGACGATCCGGGCGACCTTCTGGGCGTCGGCGGACAGGGCCTCGACGCGGACGAGGAGGAGGTCGCGCAGCGATTCGGGCAGGCCGTCACCGTCCCCGTCGCCGCACTCCAGGATGCAGGCCAGCTCCTCCACGAAGAAGGCGTTGCCGTCGGAGCGCTCGAATATCTCGTCCACCAGGGCGGGGTCGGGGGTGCCCGCGAGGATGCCGGCGAGCTGGCGGCGGACCTCGGAGCGGGTGAAGCGGGAGAGCTCGATGCGGCGGACGGTGCGGAGCCGGTCGATCTCGGCGAGGAGCGGGCGCAGGGGGTGGCGGCGGTGGATGTCGTCGGCGCGGTAGGTGCCGACGACGACGAGCCGGCCGCTGCGCAGGGTGCGGAAGAGGTAGGCGAGGAGGTGGCGGGTCGAGGAGTCCGCCCAGTGCAGGTCCTCCAGGACGAGGACGACGGCCCGGTCGGCGGAGAGGCGTTCCAGGAGCCGGACGGTCAGTTCGAAGAGGCGGGCGGTGCCGAGCTCGTCGTTGCCGTCGCGGCCGGTCTCGCCCAGCTCGGGGAGCAGCCGGGCCAGTTCGCCCTCCTGGCCGGAGCAGGCGGCGGCCATCTCGTCGGGCAGGGCGCGGCGCAGGGCGCGCAGGGCGGTGGAGAAGGGGGCGTACGGGAGGCCGTCGGCGCCGATCTCGACGCAGCCGCCGACGGCGACGACCGCGTCGCGGCGGGCGGCGACGGCGAGGAACTCCTCGACGAGGCGGGTCTTGCCGACGCCCGCCTCGCCGCCGATGAGCAGGGCCTGCGGCGCACCAAGGAACCCTCCGGCGGTGCCGGAGGGTTCCTTGGTGGCGCGGGTGAGCGCGCCGGTGAGCGAGTTGAGTTCGCCGGTGCGGCCGACGAAGACGGGGCTGACTGACCTGGTCTCCACGGGGCCGAGCATCGCACACGAGTCCGACAGTGCGGACGGAATAAGCCGGGGGCTGAAGGGCCCCCGGCCCCGGTCCACCGCCTCCGCCCTACGCGGCGTGCGTGAACCGGTCCCGTACACCGCCGGTACTCACCGTCCTTCCGGATTCCTTGCGGAGGGTCCGGCGGGCGCGGCGGGCGCGGGTCGCTTCGCCGGCGAGGCGCTGGAGGTCGGCGCGGCGGAGGCGTTCGGCGTGCATGGCCTTGTGGAGTTCGTACTCGAACATGGGATGTCCCCTGGGGTGAGGGCCCTCGCGGGCCTCGGTGGCGGCAGTTCCTCTGCCGTGCCACCACTCTCGTCCCCCAGGGGGGTGCGCCACATCGGGCGTGTTCCGCATCTGTGGCGTACGGGAGCCTTAGGCCCGGGGGCTCACCCCCGCTGAGGACCGGGGAAACCACCCGGGCATGCCTTAGGCCGTGCCGCCCGGCCCCCGGAACCGTCCTATCCGGCCGTGGTGGGCAGGGCGACGATGAGGTCGAAGTACATCGCTACGGAGATCAGCACGCCGAGGATGCCGAGGACGAGGCCGCCCCGGGCCACCGCGCGGACCCAGCCGGCCTGCGGCTGCCGGGCCGGGGCGCCGAACGCGGGCCGGACCAGGACGTAGCCGCCGACCAGCAGGGCCAGGAGCCCGAAGAGGCCGTTGACCAGGGCGGTGGCGTGCCAGGCGTCGCCGTATATCTCGTTGATCTGCTGGGCCGCCGAGCCGCCGGAGGAGGTCTTGATCTGGCCGATCAGGGTCTCGCGCTCGGCGGCGACCCGGCCGCTCCAGGCGCCGGTGAGGCCGACGACGCCGAGTCCGGCGGAGACGACGGCCGCGGAGGCGGCGGCGAGCCGGCCCGAGGTCTCCTCGGCGGTGTCGTCGTCGCTCTCCTCGACGGCGTCCGCGTCCGTCTCCGCGTCCGTCTCCGCGGTGACGCGGTCGGTCGTGCCGGTCGTCTCGTCGGTCGTTCCTTCGGTCGTTTCTTCCGTCGTCTTCGCACCGTCGGCGACGGCTTCGGGCGTGGTGGGGTTCATGCGGCGCACGCTAGGTGCCGCAGATGAGAGGCCCCTTAACGCATCCGGTCGCCCCGGCGGGCGGTCAGTGGACGCGCTCGGCCGGCTCGTCCTCGTACGTCCGCACGCCGGGCACCGGCATCCGTACCACCGGGCGGTCCGGCGGCTCGATGCTCAGGCGGGGCAGGCGGCGTTCCAGCCAGCCGGGGAGCCACCAGTTGGCGCCGCCCAGCAGGTGCATGAGGGCCGGGACGAGCAGGGTGCGCAGGACGAAGGCGTCCAGGGCGACGGCGGCCGCGAGGGCGATGCCGAACATCGCGATGACGCGGTCGCCGCTGAGGACGAAGGCGAGGAACACCGAGATCATGATCACAGCGGCCGAGTTGATGACCCGGCTCGTTTCGGCGAGGCCCACCCGGACCGCGCGCCGGTTGTCGCGGGTCTCCAGCCACTCCTCGTACATCCGGCCGACCAGGAAGACCTGGTAGTCCATGGAGAGGCCGAAGAGCACGGAGACCATGATCACCGGCAGGAAGGGCTCGATGGGGCCCGCGCTGCCCAGGCCCAGCAGCTCGCTGCCCCAGCCCCACTGGAAGATCGCGACGACGACGCCGAACGACGAGGCGACCGCCGCGACGTTCATCGCCGCCGCCTTCAGCGGGATGCCGACGGACCGGAAGGCCAGCAGCAGGAGCAGGCAGCCGAGCCCTATGACGACGCCGATGAACAGCGGCAGCTTGCCGATGACGATCTGCGCGAAGTCGTCGTAGCTGGCCGTGACCCCGCCCACATGGGTCTCCAGCGAGGTGTTGTCGGCCGCCTTCGGCAGCACGTCCGTACGCAGCCGCTCCACGAGGTCGCTGGTCGCGCGGGACTGCGGGGCGGAGTCGGGGACGACGGTGACGTACGCGGTGTCGCCTCCGGCGTTGTACGTCACCGGGTAGGCCCAGGCCACCCCGTCGACCGTACGCAGGGTGGCGGGCAGGGCGTCCATCGCGAGCCGGTCGTCGGCACCGTCCAGGTGCGCGGCGACGGTCAGCGGTCCGTTGACGCCGGGGCCGAAGCCGTCGGCGAGCAGGTCGTACGCCTGCCGGGTGGTCGAGGACGCCGCGTTGTTGCCCTGGTCGGAGCTGCCCAGGTGGAGCGAGAAGGTGGGCAGCGCGAGGACCAGCATCACCACGGCGGCCGCGGCGCCCAGGAGCTTGGGGTGCCGCTCCACGAAGGCGGACCAGCGGGCGGCGAAACCGGTGGGCGGCTCGGGCTGCGGCCCGTGCGCGGCCAGCCGGGCCCGTTCGCGCCGGCTGAGCGCCCGCAGTCCGATGAGCGAGAGGAGGGCCGGGAGAAGGGTCACCGAGGCGGCCACGGTCAGGACGACGGTGAGCGAGGCGGCGATGGCCACGCCGTTGAGGAAGCTCAACCGGAGGATCAGCATGCCGAGGAGCGCGATGCAGACGGTGGCCCCGGCGAAGACCACGGCCCGCCCGGTCGTCGCCACAGCGTGCTGCGCGGCCTCCGGCACGGTCATGCCGCGCCGGAGCCCTCTGCGGTGCCGGGTGACGATGAACAGGGCGTAGTCGATGCCCACGCCGAGCCCTATGAGCATGCCGAGCATGGGCGCGAAGTCGGCGACGGTCATCAGGTGCCCGAGGAGCACGATGCCCGCGTACGCCGTGCCGACCGAGACGAGCGCGGTGGCGATGGGCAGCAGACTCGCGGCGAGCGAACCGAAGGCGAGGAAGAGCACGACGGCCGCGACGGCCACCCCGATGACCTCGCTGAGATGAGCGGCGTGCGCCTCGGTGAGCCCGACGGCCTGACCGCCCAGCTCGACACGCAGATGCGGGCTCCCGGCCGCCTCGGCGGTGTCCACGACCGCCTGCGCCTGCGTCACGGGCACGTCGTCGGCGCGCTTGTCGAAGGTCACGGTGGCGTACGCGGTGTGCCCGTCGGCGCTGATCTGCGCGGCCCCGGTCTCGGTGTACGGGCTGTCGACCGCCCCGACCCCGGGCAGCCGCTCCACGGCGTGCAGGGTGCGGGTCATCTTCTGCTCGACGTCGGTGGCCCGGACCGTCGAGTCCTCGGTGTGCCAGACGATGGTGTCGGTGTCCCCGCCGAGATCGGTGAACCCGCTCTTCAACAGCTCCGCGGCCCGCCCGGACTCGGTACCGGGCGCCTCGTAGTCGTTGGAGTAGGCGGACCCCGCGAACCCCGCGGCGGCGGCCGTGCCCCCGAGGGCGAGCAGCCAGATCAGGACGGCGATGAGGCGGTGCGTGACGCACCAGCGGGCGATGGCAGCCAAGGGGACGCGCTCCCTGCGGGTTCGTGGACCTTTACCCGCAGATAACGTGATCTGCCCGTAAACGTCTCATGACCTGAGAACGTCACTCTGACAGCAGAAGATGATCCTTTGTCCCATTCGTGGCCATGGTCACAGGGCCTGATCCCGACCCGCACCGGGATGGATCAGGCCCCACGACCGACGGGTCAGCCGGAGACGCTCGCCCGGCCGTTCTCGATGTGCCCCATCAGCCGCCGCCGGAAGCCGCTCTCGCCCTCGGCGGTGACCGCCAGGTCGTACCAGCCGCGCGCGTCGGCCGCCGAGTGCACGACCGTACGGCTGCGGCCGGGTTTGACGGTGACGCGACGGGTCCAGCCCTTCAGGTCGGCCTCGTCCACGTAACCGAGCGGCCGCACCAGGAAGGTCAGGGCCCGGCGGCCGTTGTTGCGCAGGGTGAGGTGCAGATCGCGGTCGCGGCCGTCCACGCGGCTGGTGACCTCCGCCCCGCCGTCGGCCGGCCCCTCGAACTCGCGCCGGAAGCCGTTCGGCCCGGTCACCGTGAAGCGGTACGCCTCCCCCGCCACCGGCACGGTCCAGTACCCGTCGCCCCGGACGTCCTGGTGCTGCGGAGCCGGGAACTCACCCGCGTACGGGTACAGCGCGAAGTGGACGGACGACGGGCCGCTGTTGGCGAGCTCCACCCGCAGGCCACCGCCGGCCCGCCGGGCCTGGGCGTCGGGCTGGTAGGGCAGCGGGCGCGCCGGGCGTACGCCGGGCTCCTGCTCGGGGAGCCGCTGTACGGCGGGCGGCCTCGGCGACCAGCGGCCGCTGAGCGGCGGGATCGCCCCGGGCTGCCGCACGGCCGGCTGCCGCCGCTGCCGGGTGAAGTCGAACGCGGAGGTGAGGTCGCCGGTGACCTGCCGCCGCCAGTCGCTGATGTTCGGCTCCTCCACACCCGTCCAGCGTTCCAGGAAGCGGATGACGGAGGTGTGGTCGAAGACCTCGGAGCAGACGTAGCCGCCCACGGTCCACGGCGAGACGACGAGCATCGGCACCCGGACGCCGAGGCCGGTCGGACGGCCCTCCCACTGCTCGTCGAGCACGCCGGGAGGCGCGACGGGCGGCGGGACGTGGTCGAAGAAGCCGTCGTTCTCGTCGTAGTTGATCAGCACGGCGGTGTGCCGCCACACGTCCGGGTGCCTGCCGAGCGCGTCGAGGATCTTGTAGACGACAGTGGCGCTGTGCACCGGCGAGGAGACGCTCGGGTGCTCGGAGTCGATCGCCGACGGGACGAGGTAGGAGACCTCGGGCAGCGTCCCGGCCGCCACGTCCTTGGCGAACTCCTCGGCCAGCGTCCCGGTCGGGACCCGGCGCAGCGCCCGCTCGAACAGGCTGCGCTCCTGCCGGGTCAGCGTGGCCACGCCCTCGTCGAGGAGGCCGAGCAGCCGCTCCCGTTCGGTTCCGGAGGCGCCCCGGACCTGTGCGTAGAAGGACTCCATGTAGGTGTGGCCACCGGTCCTCGCCAGGGCCTTGCGGGCGACGGCCTTGAAGGTGGCGTAGAACTCGATCTGGTTGTCGGTGAAGTTCTCCCACTCGGTGTACGTACGCCAGCTGCGTCCGGCCTTCTCCAGCCGTTCGGCATAGGTGGACCAGTCGTAGCCGGGGTGCGTGCCCTCGCTGTACGCGTCGTTGCCGACGGCCCGCTTGCCGTTCGGCTCGAAGCCGGTCTTCCCGCTCCACAGATGGTTGCGGTTGGGGCTGGTGGAGCTGTGGATCGAGGAGTGGTACGCGTCGCAGACGGTGAACGTGTCGGCCAGCTCGTAGTGCAGCGGGATGTCGCGGCGGTCGTAGTACGCCATCGTGGCGGCGGTCTTGGCGCTGATCCAGCCGTTCATCCAGCCGCCGCCCCACGCCTTCGCGCCGCCGTTCCAGGAGTGGTCGAGGGCGCCTATGTACTGGAGGTCCTTCTTCTGCTCCTCGGCGGCCTCGCGCACCGGGAAGGGCAGCACGGTGGAGCCGGCCGCGCCGGGCTGCTCGAACACCGACGTACCGCCGGGCAGTTCGACGGCGTTGCGGTCGCCGAAGCCGCGCACACCGCGCAGGGTGCCGAAGTAGTGGTCGAAGGAACGGTTCTCCTGCATCAGGATCACCACGTGCCGGATCTCCCCCAGCCCTCCGCCGCCGGGCCCCGCGTGGGCGGGCTGCGCGGCGATGGCGGCCTGGAGCGACGGCGGCAGGAACGATCCCGCCGCGGCGGCGCCGAGCGCGCCGCCGCCCAGCGCGAAGAGCCGACGCCGTGACATGTCCGTGGTCAAAAGAGCCTCCCCATTTCCGGTGGTTACAGCGGGGAAGCTATGCAGGCCGGGTGGCGCGGGGAAGGACTGCGCGCGGACCGGTGGTTAACGTCCAACAGGTCCGCCCGAAAGTCCAAGCACGCCGAAGGGGCGGTGTTCCCGGTCCGTGGACCGGGAAC
>NZ_JBMNDO010000141.1:0-19379 GCF_052542855.1 Streptomyces sp. SAS_281 | reverse complement strand
TCTTCCGATCTGGTCCGGCCCCCCTCCGTCACGCGTACCGGCAGCGCCCCCATCGCCTCGCGCAGCGCCGCCGCGAGTTCCTCGAACTCCTCGTGCCGGGCCGCCCCGGTCCGCATCGCCAGCGCCACCCGCCGGGTGGGGGCCGGGTCCGTGAAGTACCCCGTGGTCAGCGCCTCGTTGCGGGCGGTCTCGACGGTGACCGCGGTGCGCGGCAGCAGCGTCACGCCGAGGCCGCCGGCCACGAGCTGGACCAGCGTGGAGAGCCCGGCCGCGGTCGTGGTGACCGGCGCGCCCTCCGTCCGGCCGGCCTCGCGGCAGATGTCGAGCGCCTGGTCCCGCAGGCAGTGCCCCTCGTCCAGCAGCAGCAGCGGCAGCTCCCGGAGCGCGTCGCGGGGGATGTCGGCGCGCCCGCCGAGCGGGTGGCCGCGGTCCATGACGAGCACGAAGTCCTCGTCGAAGAGCGGGAGCTCGCTGACCCCGGGGACGCCGAGGGGCACGGCGAGCAGCAGCAGGTCGAGCCGTCCGGCGCCCAGCCCCTCGATCAGCGAGGAGGTCTGCTCCTCGTGCACCTGGAGGTCGAGGGCCGGGTAGCGCTCATGGACCAGCCGCAGCACGGCCGGCAGCAGATACGGGGCGACGGTCGGGATCACGCCGAGCCTGAGCACGCCGGTGAAGGGGGCGCGGACCGCCTCGGCCTCCTCCATCAGCTCGCCGACCGCGTCGAGCACGACGCGCGCCCGCACCGCGAGCCGCTCCCCGGCGGGCGAGAGCAGCACCTTGCGCGTCGTACGCTCGATGAGCTGGACACCCAGTGCCTCCTCCAGCGCGGACACGGCCCCGGAGAGCGCGGGCTGACTCATCCCGATTGCGGCCGCCGCGTCCCGGAAGTGCAGATATTCGGCGACGGTGGCGAAGGCGCGCAGCTGCGACAGGCTGGGCTGTTTGAGCCGGTTGCCCGGATTGCTCTGCACCACTGATAGGTACCTCCGATCATCACGACCGAGTGTAGCTATTTCCGCGATCAATGCACTCTGTGCCATGGTGGAGATCGTCCAACCCCCAGGAACTCCCTCAAAAGGGGAGAACCTACGCTGCAAGGAGAGCGCGTGCTCACTGTCGGTGACAAGTTCCCCGAGTTCGACCTGACCGCCTGCGTGTCGCTGGAGAGCGGCAAGGAGTTCGAGCAGATCAACCACAAGACCTACGAGGGTCAGTGGAAGATCGTCTTCGCGTGGCCGAAGGACTTCACCTTCGTGTGCCCCACCGAGATCGCCGCCTTCGGGAAGCTGAACGACGAGTTCGCCGACCGCGACGCCCAGATCCTCGGCTTCTCCGGCGACTCCGAGTTCGTGCACCACGCCTGGCGCAAGGACCACCCGGACCTGACCGACCTGCCCTTCCCGATGATGGCCGACTCGAAGCACGAGCTCATGCGTGACCTCGGCATCGAGGGCGAGGACGGCTTCGCGCAGCGCGCCGTCTTCATCGTGGACCAGAACAACGAGATCCAGTTCACCATGGTGACCGCCGGTTCCGTGGGCCGTAACCCCAAGGAGGTCCTGCGGGTCCTCGACGCCCTGCAGACCGACGAGCTGTGCCCCTGCAACTGGACCAAGGGCGAGAACACCCTGGACCCGGTCGCGCTCCTCTCGGGCGAGTGAGCTGATACCGACATGGCTCTCGACGAACTGAAGTCCGCCATACCGGACTTCGCCAAGGACCTGAAGCTGAACCTCGGTTCGGTCATCGGCAACAGCGAGCTCCCGCAGCAGCAGCTCTGGGGCACCGTCCTGGCCTGCGCGATCGCCTCGCGCTCGCCGAAGGTGCTGCGCGAGCTGGAGCCCGAGGCGAAGGCCAACCTCTCCGCGGAGGCGTACACCGCCGCGAAGTCGGCCGCCGCCATCATGGCGATGAACAACGTCTTCTACCGCACCCGGCACCTGCTCTCGGACCCCGAGTACGGGAACCTGCGCGCGGGTCTGCGGATGAACGTCATCGGCAAGCCGGGCGTGGAGAAGGTCGACTTCGAGCTGTGGTCGCTCGCCGTCTCCGCGATCAACGGCTGCGGCCAGTGCCTCGACTCGCACGAGCAGGTGCTCCGCAAGGCCGGCGTGGACCGCGAGACCATCCAGGAAGCCGTCAAGATCGCCTCGGTGATCCAGGCGGTGGGTGTGACCCTCGACGCCGAGGCGGTACTCGCCGAGTAGGCACCGTACCCTGGAGACGAGAAGGGCCCCGAGGACGACCGACCGTCCGAGGGGCCCTTCTTCCCGTGCGTACGCGTTACGAGGCGTCCGGCGGCGGTTCGTCCCCGTCCTGCTCGGGCGCCGGGCCGCCCGCCGGCGCCGCGTCGAGGGCGGTCGCCCCGTGCGGGGGCGGCGAGTGGCGGCGCGACTCCTCCTGCCCGTAGGAGCGCAGATACCCGACCACCGTATTGGTCACCGCGACCAGCGGCACCGCCACCACCGCGCCGCCGATCCCGGCGATCATGCCGCCCGCCGCGACCGAGAGCACCACGGCCAGCGGGTGCACCCGCACCGCCCGGCCCAGGATGAACGGCTGGAGGACGTGGCCCTCGATCTGCTGCACGGCGAGGACCACGGCCAGCACCATCAGCGCGGTGAACACACCCTCCGTGACCAGGGCGACGACCACCGCCAGCGCCCCGGAGACCACCGCGCCGACGAGCGGGATGAAGGCGAACAGGAAGATGAAGACGGCCAGCGGCACCGCCATCGGCACGTTGAGGAAGTAGATCCCGAGCCCGATGAAGATCGCGTCGATCAGGGCCACGATGACCGTGCCGCGCACATAGGCGGTCAGCGTCCGCCAGGCGCGCGGACCGGCCCCGGCGACCCCCGGCCTCGCCTGCGCGGGCACCAGCTTGAGCACCCACTGCCAGATGCGCGCGCCGTCGTAGAGCAGGAAGAGCGTCGAGAACATCGCGAGCAGCGCGCCGGTCATGAACTCCACGACCACGGTGACGCCCTGGAGGCCGGCGGAGGTGATGGCCTCGGTGTTGGTGCCGACGGTGTCGCTCAGGTTCTTGGCGATGTCGTTGATCTGCTTGTCGGTCACATGGAACGGACTGGCCAGGAGCCAGTTCTTGAGGTCGTCGATCCCCTTCGTCACCTTGTCGGACAGGGTGTCGATGTTGTCCATGACCTGCCACACCACGAACCAGCCGACCAGGCCCATGATGACGAAGCCGGAGATCGCGGTGACGGCCGTCGCCAGGCCCCTCGGCAGCCCGTGGCGCCGCAGCCGGGCGACGGTCGGCTGGAGCAGCGCGGTGACGAGCAGCGCGGCGACGAAGGCCAGCACGACCAGTTGCACGGCGCTGATGACCCGCATCAGCACCCACAGGGTCCCCGCCAGCACCAGCAGCCGCCAGCCCGCCTCGGCCGCGACCCGCATCCCCCACGGGATCGCCGCGACCGGATCGGGGCGCGCGGCCACGGTGGGCGCGTAGGTGGGCGGGGCGGGCACCTGGTCGACGTGGTCCGTCTCGTCCCTACCGGTCCGCGCCGGTGGATCCGCGTCCGCGAGAAGGGGGTCGTCGGCCTCCGACTCGGCCCGCCGCTCATCGAGACGCTCGCTCAGCCTGCTCAGCTCAGCACCCAGTTGACCGAGCCACCCCGGCAGTTTCGACATAGCTGTTCCTCTACCCCCGTCCGCTCTCCCCACCGCTCCCCCGGGAGCGTTCCGCACGACCGTACACGCGTGGAGCCCCACGCCGAAGGACGGCGTGGGGCTTCACGGGGTTGAGCTTGTGAACCCTGGTTCCTAGTACCAGTGGTTGGCCTGCCAGAAGGCCCAGGCGCCGCAAGGGCTCTTGTAGCGCGGGCTGCTCATGTAGCTGAGGCCCCACTTGATCTGGGTGGCCGGGTTGGTCATCCAGTCGGCACCGGCCGAGGCCATCTTCGAACCGGGCAGGGCCTGGACGAGACCGTAGGCACCGGAAGACGGGTTGCTCGCGCGGTAGTTCCAGCTCGACTCGTGGTTCACGATGTTGCTGAAGCACTGGAACTGGTCGGCCGGCACGATCTGGCGCGCGATGGCCTGCACCTCGGCCACGGTGTACGAGCTCTGCTGGGCGAACGACGCGGTGGAGCGGATCTCGGAGCGGCTTGCGCGCTCCTGACGGTCCTTCTTCTCCTGGCGCTCGCGCTCCAGCCGGTCCTCGGCGGCCTGCTTCTTGGACTTCGCGTCCTTGGCGGCCTGGACGCGGGCGGTCTCCTCCGCGGACTTCTTCGCGGCGGCGTCGGCGGCGGACGCCTGGGCGTCGGCCTGCTGCGTCAGCGAAGCGGTCTGCACCTGGGCCTGTTGGCCCGCGGGAATGTCTGCGAGCAGCGTGGTGTCGGCTGCGGTCGCCTCGAAGTTGTTGTCGTCGACAGCAGGGGTGCTGCCCGATGCAACGCCTACGACGGCGCCTACGGTGGTGACCGCGGTGGCGGATGCCACGGCGAACCCCCGGACCGAAATCCGGCTCACACGGTGTCCTTCCAGCATCGCCCGCTTAGGTGACCTCGCGGGCGCAATCGTGCCCCTGGCACTGGCCTCCCTACTGCTTGGGTCACGGGAAGGCACGGGCCCGGTGGGCGGCTCCTCGGGAGGAGCGCCGCGTGGTGCTCGCGGGCGGCATACGGACGGCGGTTGTTGAGTTGTGTGGTGCGTGGCGCCTCTGGAGGTGCCGGTGTGCCGTATGCGGGGCCTGACGGAAGCAAGACTCTGCCGGAACCGGACCGGGGGAAGCAATTCTCCGTTGCGTGGGAAAAGTCACACCCCGTTTGGCGGACCTGAATCACGGAAAAGGCGCCGCAACACGCCGCCGCCCGGCTAGGCTGCTTGGCCCGCCGGGCGGCGTCAACGTCCCAACCCGTATCAGATCTGACCTTCCTCCAGCATTTCGGTCACCAGCGCGGCGATGCGGGAACGCTCCGAGCGCGTGAGCGTGACATGGGCGAAGAGCGGATGCCCCTTCAGCTTCTCGACCACGGCGACCACACCGTCGTAACGGCCGACCCTGAGGTTGTCCCGCTGGGCCACGTCATGGGTGAGGACTACCCGGGAATTCATGCCGATCCTGGACAACACGGTCAGCAGGACGTTCCGTTCGAGCGACTGGGCCTCGTCGACGATCACGAAGGCGTCGTGCAGCGAACGGCCCCGGATGTGGGTGAGCGGCAGGATCTCCAGCATGCCGCGCCCCAGCACCTCCTCGATCACCTCGCGCCCGGAGACGGCCGAGAGGGTGTCGAAGACCGCCTGCGCCCAGGGGCTCATCTTCTCGGCCTCGCTGCCGGGGAGATAGCCGAGCTCCTGCCCGCCCACCGCGTACAGCGGGCGGAAGACCATCACCTTCTTGTGCTGCCCGCGCTCCAGCACCGCTTCGAGTCCCGCGCAGAGCGCCAGCGCCGACTTGCCGGTGCCGGCCCGGCCGCCCAGCGAGACGATGCCCACCTCCTGGTCGAGCAGCAGGTCCAGGGCGATGCGCTGCTCGGCGCTGCGGCCGTGGATGCCGAACGCCTCCCGGTCGCCGCGGACGAGCCGCACCGTGCCCTCGGGCGTGACCCGGCCGAGCGCCTTGCCGCGTTCGGACTGGAGGACCAGGCCGGTGTGCACGGGCAGTTCGGCGGCCTCGGGGACGTACAGCGTCTCCTCGGCGAAGAGCAGGTCCACCTGGTCGGCGGCGAGGGACAGTTCGGACATGCCCGTCCAGCCGGAGTCGGTGATCGCCAGCTCCGCGCGGTACTCCTCGGCGAGGAGTCCTACCGATGACGCCTTGATGCGCAGCGGGAGGTCCTTGGAGACGACCGTGACGTCGTACCCCTCGGCCTGGAGGTTGCGCGCGACCGCGAGGATGCGCGAGTCGTTGTCCCCCAACCGGTAGCCGGCGGGCAGGACGCCGGGATCGGAGTGGTTGAGCTCGACGCGGAGCGTCCCGCCGAGGTCCCCGAGGGGGATCGGCGCGTCCAGCCGGCCGTAGCGGACCCGGAAGTCGTCCAGCAGGCGCAGGGCCTGGCGGGCGAAGTAGCCGAGCTCCGGATGGTGCCGTTTGGCCTCCAGTTCCGTGACCACGACGACCGGGAGCACGACTTCGTGCTCGTCGAAACGGGCCATGGCGTTCGGATCGGCCAGCAGGACGCTGGTGTCGAGAACGTAGGTGCGCCTGTCGGGCAGGCGGCGCTTTGTGCTGGTCACCACGGAAGGACGTACCCCCTCGGAAGAGGTCGGGGTGCGACGGCGGGCGTCGCGTGGCATCCCACTTGTCATCGGCGCCCACCCGGCTGGTGACCGGGCGCCGGCCTGTCAGGGATATGCCCTCTTACCCGTCCGGCCATGCCGACCGGATCTCTTCCGGGGGACCGCGGGGCGGACCCCGCCCGTCTCAGCCTCCGTAGCGGCGGTGGCGGGCGGCGTAGTCGCGCAGCGCCCGCAGGAAGTCGACCCGGCGGAAGGCCGGCCAGAAGACCTCGCAGAAGTAGTACTCGGAGTGCGCGCTCTGCCAGAGCATGAACCCGGAGAGACGCTGCTCGCCGCTGGTGCGGATGACGAGGTCGGGGTCGGGCTGGCCGCGCGTGTAGAGGTGCTCGGAGATGAGGTCGGTGGAGACGATCTCGGCCAGGTCCTCGAAGGAGGTGCCCTTGGCGGAGTGCTCCAGGAGCAGGGAGCGCACGGCGTCGGCGATCTCCTGCCGGCCGCCGTAGCCCACGGCGACGTTGACGAGTATCCCGTCGACCCCGACCGTGGCCTGCTCGGCCTCCTTGAGGACGGTCTGGGTGTGGGCGGGCAGCAGGTCGAGCGTGCCGACGTGGTGGACCCGCCAGCGGCCGTCCGCGGCCAGGCCGCGCACCGTGTTCTCGATGATGCCGAGGAGGGGCGTCAGCTCGGCCTCGGGCCGGTCGAAGTTGTCGGTGGACAGCATCCAGAGCGTGACGACCTCGACGTCGGTCTCGCTGCACCAGCCCAGGAGTTCCTTGATCTTCTCGGCCCCGGCCTGGTGGCCCTCGGCGGCCGTGCCGCCGGACGCCTTGGCCCAGCGCCGGTTGCCGTCGAGGATGACGCCGATGTGCTTGGGCACCTGGGAGTGGTCGAGGCGAGCCTCCACCCGGCGCGCGTAGAGCCCGTACACCAGGTCGCGCAAGTTCACTGAGTCCACCTCTCGGTTCCGTGCGGGCCCGCCGGCCCCGCGTCAGGGGTCCGGGGTCGTCCCCTGGGGATCGGATCGCCGCACTGGAAGGGGGCGGATCGCCCCGCCGTGTCATGGCAGTCCCGTCAGGCCACATTACTGCGCGGGCCCCGCACCCACCCAACCCGGCCTGTCACAAGTCCGTGATAAGGAGGGAAACGTGACTGAATCCTCCTCCCCCTACCAGGCCGCCCCGGCCCGCTACGACTCCATGGAGTACCGGCGCAGCGGACGCAGCGGTCTGAAGCTGCCGGCCGTCTCGCTCGGCCTCTGGCACAACTTCGGCGACGACCGGGCGCTCGGCTCCCAGCGGGCCATCCTGCGCCGCGCCTTCGACCTCGGTGTGACCCATTTCGACCTGGCCAACAACTACGGCCCGCCGGCCGGCTCCGCCGAGCTGAACTTCGGCAAGCTCTTCCGCCAGGACTTCGCCCCGTACCGGGACGAGCTGCTGATCTCGACCAAGGCGGGGTACGAGATGCACCCCGGGCCGTACGGGGAGTGGGGGTCGCGCAAGTACCTGCTGTCGTCGCTGGACGCCTCGCTGAAGCGGATGGGCCTGGACTACGTCGACATCTTCTACTCGCACCGCTTCGACCCGGAGACTCCGCTGGAGGAGACGATGGGGGCGCTGGCCTCCGCCGTCCAGCAGGGCAAGGCGCTGTACGTGGGGGTGTCCTCGTACAACTCGGCGCAGACCGCCGAGGCGGCGCGGCTGCTGCGCGAGATGGGCGTG
Organism: Streptomyces sp. SAS_281; assembly: GCF_052542855.1. Classification (NCBI taxonomy): domain Bacteria; kingdom Bacillati; phylum Actinomycetota; class Actinomycetes; order Kitasatosporales; family Streptomycetaceae; genus Streptomyces; species Streptomyces sp. SAS_281. The sequence goes on along the minus strand of NZ_JBMNDO010000141.1, from coordinate 11,451 downwards.
CCGGCCCTGATCCACCAGCCGTCCTACTCGATGATCAACCGCTGGACCGAGGAGGACGGGCTCCTCGACACGCTGGAGGCGGCCGGGATGGGCTGCATCTCCTTCGTACCGCTGGCCCAGGGGCTGCTGACCGGGAAGTACCTGAACGGCATCCCGGAGGGTTCGCGCGCCACGCAGGGCAAGTCGCTCGACCCCGGCCTGCTGTCTCAGGAGGTGGTGCGCCGGCTGAACGGGCTGAACGACATCGCGCGCCGCCGGGGCCAGTCGCTCGCCCAGCTGGCCCTGACGTGGGTGCTGCGCGACAGCCGGATGACGTCCGCCCTGATCGGCGCGTCGAGCGTGGGTCAGCTGGAGGAGAACGTCGCGGCGCTGGCGGGCCCGGAGCTGTCGGCCGAGGAGCTGAAGGAGATCGACACCTTCGCCGTCGACACCGAGGGCACCAACATCTGGGCCGCGCGGGGCTGAGTGCGCGCCCGGCCCGGAGCCGGGCAGAAAAAAACGGGCCGGTCCGTGGGGGGGGGGTTACGGACCGGCCCGAGGGGGGGTTTCCACCATAACCCTTCGTAAGTGATGGTGGGTGCCGCGACGCGAAATAATTACTCTCCGAGAGTGAGAGGCGTCGCTCCGGTCATCGACCGGGCCCCGTCGCACGCCTCTGACCTGCGGCAATACCGCCAAGCCCGGGACGGGCACCGGAAACACGCCCGAGACGTCCACAGGATGTCCACATTCCGCTCGTCAGTGGCCGCCCCGGGGCTTCACACAGCCCGTTCCCTCCATGTAGCGACCGTGCGCCTCCGCGTTGACGAGTCCGTTGACCATGCCGTCCAGCGAGCCGTCCACGCAGAGGGTCCCGAGGGACACGGTGAACGAGGTGCGGTGCGTTCCGAAGGTGCTCGTGGTGACCGATCCGTCCGGATAGCCGAGGGCGTGGAGCGCCTGCGCGACCGTCTTCTCGGTGGACCTGCCCCCTTCCGCGAGCCCGGCGAGTCCCTGCTTCACCCGTTTCACCTCCGCCTCGCCCCGGGCGCGGTCCGCCTCGGACAGGTCCAGGGTGGACTGGAAGGCGTGGTTCTCGGCGTAGTGCGGGTTGGCGTCACCGCCCGGCGCGGCGCTCGGCGCGACACCTGGCACGGTGCTCGGACCGACGCCCTGCTCGGCGCTCGGTTCGGCACTCGGTTCGGCACTCGGCGCGGTCTCCGGGCTCGCGGGGACGGAGACGGCGGAGGCCGGGGGCGGCGCCGCGTCGCCGGAGGCGGCCAGGACGTGGCCGCAGCCGGTGAGCGCGGAGGCGGTCAGGAGCACGGCGGCGGCGGTGCGGAGCGGGGCCGTACGTGTCGCGAAGGTCATGGGTACGAGTATGGAACGGGAAACCGGCCTGTGGCGGCGGGAGTTGGCCCCCGGTGCCAGGACGTCACGTCGCGGCCGCCGCGCCCCGGTGGCCCCGGGTGAAGCGGACGCCCACGGTGTCCCCGCCGACGATCACGAAGCGGCCGCCCTCGCAGCGGATCACGGCCTCGTGGACCTCGCCCCGCTCGTCCCGGCGTTCGTCCGTACTCAGCACCGTCCAGCCGCCCTCCGGCGCCTCCGGCAGCCCGGCCAGCACGGCGAACTCCCACTGGGCGGCGGGCACACACCAGTCGGGCAGCTGCGGCCAGGTGCCGGCGCCCACGTGCAGGGTGCCGTCGGAGGCGCAGGTCAGGCGGACCGACTGGCCGTCGTCCAGCACGAACGAGACGGCCTCCGGCTCGCCCATCCGGCCCTCGGGGCGGTAGAAGATCCCGAGCACGCCGACGATCCTGGCCCCCTTGAGCCACTCGGCGCCGCCCCGGCGCGGGCCGTGCGCGGCGTCCCCGTCGGTGCCGAGGTCCATGGCCTGCTCCTTCCGCGAGCGCTCGCGACCAGAGTGCCATCCTTCGGGCCGTATGGGGGCGCCGGTCTCACGCGGGCTTGCGGGCCTCGATCAGGAAGCGGGTGGTGTGGGCGACGAACGGGCCCTCGGTCTCCAGCCGGTGGTGCAGCGCCGCGAGTTGGGGCCGGTACCGCTCGACGGTGAAACCGGGCACCATCCAGATCACCTTGCGCAGGAAGTAGACGACGGCCCCGATGTCGTGGAACTCGGTACGCAGCCGCTCCGACCGGAGGTCCACGACGTCGAGCCCGGCCGCCTCGGCGTCGGCCCGCGCCCGCTCCGGGTCACGCGCGCCGCGCACCTCCGGGGGCTGCGGCCCGAGGAAGTACTCGACCAGCTCGAAGACGCTCGCGGGGCCCACCTGTTGCGAGAAGTACGTGCCGCCGGGCGCCAGCACCCGGGCGATCTCCTCCCACCACGTGGTCACCGGATGCCGGCTGACCACCAGGTCGAAGGCCCCGTTCCCGAACGGCAGCGGCGGCTCGTCCTCGTCCGCGACGACGGCCACCCCGCGCGGGTGCAGCAGCGCGGTCGCCCGCGCGATGTTCGGCGGCCAGGACTCGGTGGCGACGGCGAGCGGCGGCAGCTCCGGCACGGAGGCCAGCACCTCGCCCCCGCCCGTCTGGATGTCGAGCGCGGCCCGCGCCCGCCCCATCCGCTCCCCCATGGCCCGCGCATACCCCCAGGAGGGCCGCTGCTCGGTGGCCCGCCCGTCGAGCCAGGAGAAGTCCCACCCGTCGACGGAGACGCTGTCCGCCTCGGCGACGAGGGCATCGAACCGGGCGGCTTCGCCGGGGGTGGGCACGGTGGCGTCGGGCGTTGCGGTCATGGAGCCATCGTCCCAGCCGCAACCGGCCGGCCGCGACCGCATTACGGGTGGGCCGGGGGCACCAGCAGTGGCCGCCTGGGGACCCGTTGCCGGCCGGGCGGGACGCCCTGCCCCCGCTGCGCTCAGGCCGCCAGCCCCCCGAACAGCAGCCCCAGGAACGTTCCCGCGATCATGAACGGGCCGAACGGAATGCCCGTCCTGCGGCCCGCGCGACGCAGCGCGACGAGCGCCGCCCCGTACACCGCGCCGAACAGGAAACCGGCGAAGCCGCCCGCGAAGACGACGGCCCAGCCGTACCAGCCGAGGACCGTGCCCAGGGAGAGGGCCAGTTTGACGTCGCCGAAGCCCATGCCGGCCGGGTTGATGAGGAAGAGCAGGAAGTAGAACGCGCCCAGGACGAGCCCGCCGAGGAGGGCGGAGAGCCAGGAGCCCGCGTGTTCCGGCAGCAGTGCGGCCAGGCCCAGGAGTACGGCGGCGGCTCCGGCGGCCGGCAGGGTCAGCCCGTCCGGGAGCCGGTGCACGCGGTGGTCGATGCTCGCGAGGAGCACGGCGACCGGGGCGAGCAGCAGCCAGGCCGCCAGCTCGGGGCGCGTGCCGGTGGCCCAGGCGAGGGCGGCGCAGGCGAGCGCGGTGACGAGGGGGGCGAGACGGTGGGGGGCGTAGCGGGGGGCGGGGGCGTCCTCGGCCGGGGCGGCGCCGGGGGCCCCCGTACGCACCTCGGCGACCGCCCCCTCCGCGCACCCGCCGCAGCGTGCCGCGCCCAGCCAGGCGCGGGCGGGGCCGGTGAGGGGGTGGCCGGCCGGGCAGGCGTCCCGCCACGGTTCGCCGGGCGGAACGGAGAACCGGTAGGCGGCGCGCGGGACCAGGAGCCCGGTCGCGGCGCCCCAGAGTGCGGCGACCCCTGTCAGCATGGCGTACACCCGAGCGATCCTAATCGGCGCGCCCCGGGCGGGGGTTGTGCCTGTGGATTCGGGCCCGGCGGCGGACCGGCGCCGCTAACGTCGGGCCATGGCTGGATGGCGCGATGGCACGGGGACGCTGACGATCACGGACCGGGACGGGGTGACCGAGACCCGGGTGCCGCTGCGGATCGCGGCGTCCTACCGGCACCGGGCGCGCGGGCTGCTCGGGCGGGACGGGGTCGACGGGGCCCTGATGATCACGCCGTGCGGGAGCGTGCACTCCTTCCGGATGCGGTTCACCATCGATGTGGCCTACCTGGACCGGAAGTTCAACGTGCTGGCGGTCCACACCATGAAGCCGGGCCGGCTCGGGCTGCCCCGGCCGCGCGGGCGGCATGTGATCGAGGCGGAGGCGGGCGCGATGGCGGCGTGGGGGCTGCGGCCGGGGGTGCAGGTCCGGGTCGAGCAGTCCGCGTAGGGCGCCGGCCCGGGCGGTCTATCTCCGGGGCACGTCGCTGCCGTAGACCACCCACGGCGACTGCTGGAAGGAGTTCACGCCCGACAGCTGCGGCTGGACGGCGGCCACTTCGGGCAGCACCGCCAGCGTGTCCGGCCAGCAGTCGAAGTACACCGACCCCTTGACGATGAAGCCCGCCCAGTCGGTGGCCGCCGACGCGCCCTCGCGGTCGAGCACGAAGCCGACGCAGAGCAATGAGGCCCGCCCGATCGCCTCGCGCACCGCGCGGACCGCCCGTTCCCGGGCGTCGCGGTCCAGCGGGCCGAGGCCGAAGCGCAGCTCCACCGTGCCGTCGTCGCCCCGGCTGATCCTGGCCCGTATCTCCTCGCCGCCGGGCAGCCAGAGCAGGAAGTCGACCCGGTCCAGGCGTTGCAGCCCGGTCAGCAGCACGAGTTGGTCCCGGCTCACCCAGGACTGCGTGCCGGACGGGTCGGTGCCGGGGCTGATCAGGGTGATGCGCCGGGTGACCGGGTGGTCCGCCCGCACCCCCGCCGCCTCCAGGTCGCCGAGCAGCGATTCGGCGTCGGGGCGGCTCCAGCACAGGTGGTACGAGCAGAAGAAACCGTCACTCATCGGCGCGTCACCTCGGTACTCGTGGTGGCTGCCCGCCCCGTTCCGGGACACCGCACGGGGCGGCGGCGTGGGGGCCGGCGGGTGGTCGGTATCCGAGCGTACGGGCAACCCCTGGTCCGGGGACCGGGTCCAGGGCCCGTGCGCGGACTCCGCCGGTCGCGGGGCCGGCTCGTAGACTCGCCGGACGGGCCGGTCGGTCCGCGGGGCGGGGACGGGCGGGGAGTCGCGACATGGAAATGTGGGTCCAACCGACCGGCGCGGACGCGCTGTTGGCGCGGCGGGGCGGGATACGGCAGACCTACGCGGAGGCGTTCGCGGGCCCGCCGTGGCACGAGGACCCGGATCAGGCCGACGGCTACGTCCACCGCCTGGCGCAGGACGCCGCCCGTCCCGGATTCAGGGCCGCACTCGCGCTGAGCGGCTCACGGGACGACCCGGACGCCGCCTCGGTGGTGGGGTTCGCGACGGCCTGGACCACCGGTTCCCCCTTCCCGGCCACCCGGGCCTACGCGGCCGTCTCCTCGGTCCTGGGCCCCGAGCGGACGGCGGCCTGGCTCGTCGGCGCCCTGGAGGTGGACGAACTCGCGCTCAGCCCGCACGCGCGGGGGACCGGTCTGGCGGCCGCGCTCCTGGAGACCGTCACCGCGTCCGCGCCCGGGGGCCGCTGCTGGCTGCTGACCTCGGCGGAGGCCGAACCCGCGGTGCGCCTCTACCGGAGGCTCGGCTGGCGCCGGGTGCCCGGCCCGGCGGAGGGCCCGGACATCGCCGTGTTCCTCGGCCCCGGGCACCCGGCGCTGCGGGATCCGGCCCTGGGCGCCGAGGCATAAGCGGTGGACAACTCCGTCCCGTCCCGGGAGGCTGTGCGGCGATGACACGCACCGACACGCCTCCCGCATGGGACGAGCGCACCCAGCTGACCACGTTCCTCGACTACACCCGCGCCACCGCGGTGGCCAAGTGCGAAGGGCTCTCGCAGGCGGACGCCGTGCGGGCGCCCCTGCCCGGCTCCCCGCTGATGACCATCGCGGGGGTGGTCAACCACCTGCGCTGGGTCGAGTACTACTGGTTCGAGGTCGTCTTCCTCGGCGGCGAGGACGAAGGCCCCTGGACGGACGAGGACCCGGACCGCGAGATGCGGATCGCCGTCGACATGCCGCTCGGCGATGTGCTGCGGGAGTACGAGGAGCAGTGCGCCCGCTACCGGGAGCTGGTCGCGGCCCACGGCCTGGACACGCGTTCCGAGCGGAAGCGCTCGAACGGCATGAGCCCCGATCTGCGCTGGATCCTGCTGCACCTCGTCGAGGAGACGGCCCGTCACAACGGCCACATCGACATCATCCGCGAGATCGTTGACGGGACGACCGGGGACTAGGTGTATTGCCCTGTGGGTGGGGGACGCGGCAGGCGGGACTTTCGCAGGACGCCCTAGCCGCAGCGGGCCCGGTCCAGCTCGACGTTGAACTGGGCCCCGGACAGGAGCGCCAGGTTGGTGAACCACACCCAGATCAGGAACACCACGAGCCCCGCGAGGGAGCCGTACAGCCGGCTGTAGGAGCCGATGTACGTGGCGTAGAGCGCGAACCCCGCCGACGCGGCGAGCCACAGCAGCGCGGCGAGCACCCCGCCGGGCAGCGCCTGACGGGCCCGGCGGGCCGGCTCCGGGCCGGTGCGGAAGAGGACCGTGATGAGCCCGGCGACCAGGCACAGCAGCAGCGGCCACTTCAGCACCGCCCACACCGCGTCCCCCACGTGGGTCACGCCCAGCCGGTGCCCCGCCCAGCGCGCCAGCGGTCCGGTGAGCACGAGGGCGAACGCGCTGGCCATCATCAGCAGGAGCAGCCCGACCGCCCACGCCACGATGATGTGCGCCTGGCGCAGCGCCGGCCGGGTGTCTTGTACCCCGTGCATGGCGTGCAGCGCCCGCCGGAACACCGCGAGATAGCTGGACGCGGACCACAGCGCGCTGACGGACCCGGTCGCGACGAGCAGCCAGACGGCGGTGCGCTGCTGGGTGGCGGCCTCCAGCGGCTCGCGCAGCGCGGTGGCGGCCTCGGCGGGCGCGAAGGCGGTGATGTCGGCGATCAGCGCACCGGTGGCGCCGGGGCTGGCGAGTCCGATGACGGACACGGTCACCAGGAGCGCGGGCAGCAGGGCGAGGATCGCGTAGTACGTGAGGGCCGCGGCCCAGTCCGATATGTCGTCGTTCCACAGCGAGACGGGCGTGCGGCGCAGCGCGAGCGGCCAGCGCCGGGCCCTGCCGGGGACGGTCTGCGGGGATCTGCGCGGGTGGGGCGGGGCCCCGGCGGCGGTGCCGCTCGACTGGCTGGACACGGTTGCGGCTCCGGGGACGTGAGCGGTGTGGGAGGGGACGGCGTCGGGGTCCGGGCCGGGCCCGCCCCCGCCTCTCCTCTTCTGCTCGGGTTCCCGCCCGGTACACCCGGTTCCGCACCGGCGGGAGCCTTCGGCTCTCGTTGTCGTACCCCGCCCGTACGCTCCCTCCATGAGCGTCTCCCTCTACTGCACCGCGCGCCGCGCGACCCCGCTGACCGGGCCGGAGTCGGCCGCCGTCACCGGTGTCGTCACCGCGCGCCAGGCGTCGTTCCCGTACGAGGACGAGGAGAGCCTGTACCTGTACGACCCCGGGGCGGCCGAACCGGGGACCGTCCTCGACGGCTCCGCCAAGATGCCGTTCGACCCCGGCCGGCTGCTGCCGGTGGTCGCCCATGTGCTGGACACCGTCACAGAGTTGCGCCGGGCGCTGCCCGACGCGGACTGGCATGTGCACATGGACGACCTGGACATCGAGTGGGACGAGACCGAGGGGTACGCGCTGCCCGGGATGCGCGACGCGGACCTCATGGCGGAACTCTCGGCGGAAGGCGGGCGCTGAGCGGCCGGAAACCGGTTGCCGACGCCCCGGCCCCCGCCTACCTTGGTGCGCATGGGTTCTCTGTGATACCTCCCCTGCGCCTGCGTTGAGCTCGGCTCCGCAGTAGCGCATTCTCCTGCGCATCCGCACTCCCACGCCTCCGCGCCTCCGTGACGCCTGCCTGCCCTTCCGGCACGCGGCCCGGTGTGCCGTCGGCGTGCGCGGACGCGCCCCGACCACCGCGCGCCGATCGGCCCGGGCCGAGAATCAGGGGTTTTGTATGCACACCGGACAACTCACACTTCACAACGTCACCCGCCGCTACGACGACCGGGTCGTGCTGGACGACGTCAGCTTCACCGTCAGGCCCGGCGAGCGGGCCGGCGTCATCGGCGACAACGGGGCCGGAAAGTCCACGCTGCTCCGGCTCGTCGCCGGGCTCGACCGGCCCGACAACGGTGAGCTGACCGTCGTCGCGCCCGGCGGCACGGGCTACCTCGCCCAGTCGCTCGCCCTGCCCGCCGGGGCCACCGTCCAGGACGCGGTGGACGCGGCGCTCGCCGGGCTGCGGGAGCTGGAGGCCCAGATGCGCCGGGCCGAGGCCGGGCTCGCGGGCCTGGCCGGGGCGGAGCTGACCGCCGCGCTGGAGGCGTACGCACGGCTCGTCGCGCGGTACGAGGCGCGGGCCGGTTACGAGGCCGACGCGCGGGTGGACATCGCCTTGCACGGTCTCGGGCTGCCCGGCCTGGACCGGGACCGGCCGCTGTCCACACTGTCGGGCGGCGAGCGGTCGCGGCTGGCGCTGGCGGGGACGCTGGCCTCCCGGCCGGAACTGCTGCTGCTCGACGAGCCGACCAACGACCTGGACGACCGGGCGGTGGCCTGGCTGGAGAACCACCTGCGGGCGCACCGGGGCACCGTGCTCGCGGTGACGCACGACCGGGTGTTCCTGGAACGCGTCACCACGACGATCCTGGAGGTCGGCGAGGGGCGGGTGACCCGGTACGGGGACGGCTACGGGGGCTACCTCGCCGCGAAGGCCGCCGATCGCCGGCGCCGGCTGCGGGAGTACGAGGACTGGCGCGACGAGCTGTCCCGCAACCGGGAGCTGGCCGCGTCCAACGTGGCACGGCTGGACGCGATCCCGCGCAAGGTGCCGCTCAGCGTGTTCGGGCACGGCGGGTTCCGGGCGCGGGGGCGGGGGCACGGGGCGATGGTGCGCATCCGCAACGCGAAGGAGCGCGTCGAACGGCTCACGGAGCGGCCGGTCGCGCCGCCGCCGGATCCGCTGGTGTTCGCCGCCCGGGTGACCACGGCCGGGGCGTCGGCTCCCCGGGTCGCGGCGGAGCTGGCCGGGGTCCGCGTCGGGCACCGCCTCTCCGTGCCCGCGCTGCGGATCGGCGGCACCGAACGGCTGCTGGTCACGGGGGCGAACGGGGCCGGCAAGTCGACGCTGATGCGGGTGCTCGCGGGTGAACTGCGGCCGGACGGGGGGACCGTGCGGACGCGGGGCCGGGTCGGGTACCTGCGCCAGGAGGAGACGCCGTGGCCGGCCGGTCTGACGCTCCCGGAGGCGTACGCCCACGGGCGCGGCGGTGACCCCGACGCGCATGCGGAACACCTGCTGTCGCTGGGCCTGTTCAGCCCGGCGGACCTGCGCCTGAGGGTGGACGAGCTGTCCTACGGGCAGCGGCGCCGGATCGAACTGGCCCGGCTGGTCGGCGAACCCGTCGATCTGCTGCTCCTCGACGAGCCGACGAACCACCTCTCGCCGGCGCTGGTGGAGGAGCTCGAGGGCGCCCTGGCCGGGTTCGGGGGCGCGGTGGTCGTCGTCACCCACGACCGGCGGCTGCGGGACCGGTTCCGCGGGAGGCGGCTGGAACTGGACGGTGGGCGGGTGGTCGAGCGTACGGAGGCGGCGTGATTGGCCGATAGGCCCCTGGCTTGATGGCTGAAACCGGCCCCCTCCAAAGGGGTCCGGTGCCAGTCATATGAACACCAGCCGGCTTATGGACAGCTGGCTCATAAACAACCCCTGGGGGGGCTTTGCACCTGTCTTCACTGAAATCCGGCCGTGCCGGCCGCGGGCGCTCGAAGCGCGCGAGCCGGATCGCTGCCTGCACCGCGCTCGTCCTCTCCGCCGGCATGCTGCTGGCGGCCCCGGCCTCGGCCGACGACGCGAAGGGTGCCGAGGCGCCGAAGGCGGTCGGCTCGACGCCGCGTATGGACATCACCGGCGACGGCGAGAGCGACATCCTCTACCAGACGCGGGAGGGTTATCTCTTCCAATCGGTGGGCGAGACGGTAGCGGACTACCTCTTCGAGCTCCACGACCCCAGTGACCCCGCCGGCCGGATCGTCTACAAGGACATCATCGCTCCGGGCGATCTCCAGGGAGACGGCAAGCCCGACCTCCTCACCCTGACGGCCTCCGGCACGCTCACGCTGCACCCGGTGGTCGGCATGGATCCCACGGGGGGTCCTCCCACCTGGTCGGGGAAGGGCTGGCAGAAGTACAACAAGCTCGTCGCGCCCGGCGACCTGACCGGCGACGGTCACAACGACCTGATCGCGCGCACGCCCTCCGGTGACGTCTATCTCTACGCCGCCAACGGGCACACCGACGGCGAGCCCTTCGAACCCGCCGTCAAGGTGGCCTCCGGCTGGAACGCGTACGACCAGATCGTCGGCCTGAACGACTCCACCGGCGACGGCATCGGCGATGTCGTCACCCGTACCCCCGCCGGTGACCTGTACTTCCACATGGGTACCGGGGACGCGTCGAAGCCCTTCAAGGCAGCGTCCAAGATCGGCTACGGGTTCGACACGTACAACCAGCTCGTGGGTGTCGACGACATCAACGGGGACGGTAACGGCGACCTCATGGGCCGCACGCCGAACGGTGACACGTACATCTACCGCTTCTCCGGTTACGGCCACTACCGGGCGCGGATCCACGGCACCTTCGGGTGGCAGAAAGCGGCCATGTTCGTCGGGGCGGGCGGTGTCCCGGACTTCGGCAAGCACGGCGTCATGGGGGTCACCTCCGACGGCTCCGGCTACTGGTACCACTCCAAGAACACCGGGGAGTTCTTCGCCCGCAGCGGCGAGGACGGGGCGTACTTCGACGAGGGGTGGGCACGCGTCGCCGTCTCCCTCGGTGACGACGGGCGCGTCGATACCCTCCGGGTGCGCAACGGCCGGCTGTACATCGCGGGCCACGCGATCAGCGACGGCTGGAACATCTACAACGACCTCATCGGCCCCGGCGACCTGAGCGGCGACGGCGCGGGCGACATCCTCGCGCGCGACGCCAAGGGCGACCTGTTCCTGTACCAGGGCAACGGCAAGGGCACCGCGCTCGCGGCCAAGATCAAGGTGGGCTACGGCTACGGCTCGTACCGCCACATCGTCGGCGCGGGTGACCTCACGGGGGACGGCCGGGCGGACGTGGTGGCGATCGCCAAGGACGGCACGCTGTACCTGTACGAGGGCACGGGGAAGGCGTCCGCGCCGTTCAAGGCACGTGTGACGATCGGTACCGGGTTCGACATCTACAACAAGTTCGCCGCGGTGGGCGACCTCAACGGTGACGGCAAGGCCGACCTGGTCGGGGTGAACGGCTACGGCGACCTGTACCGGTACACGTCGACCGGGACGGGCAAGCTCAACAAGCGGGTACGGATCGGGTACGGCTTCAACACGTACAAGGCGCTGTACTGATGCCCCCTGCGCGGGGGTGGCCCCCACGGCGAGCCCTTGGCCGATGCCGCCGCCGCGGGGGAAGACGTTGGTGGCCGGGTCGGTGATCTCCAGGAGCCGGTTTCCCCAGGTGGAGGACGGGATGGT
>NZ_JBMNDO010000140.1:0-19728 GCF_052542855.1 Streptomyces sp. SAS_281 | reverse complement strand
CCCCCCCCCCCCCCCCCCCCCCCCCCGGGCCCGGCTTTTCTCGTACGCCCCGAAGGCGCGCGAACATGCCGAAGGGCCCACGGCTTCAGCCATGGGCCCTTCGTCGGCGGAACGCCGCCGGGTCACTGCTCCCGGCGGAGATTCGGCTTGAGGTCCTTGAAACGGGCCAGCAGGCCGTTCACGAAGGACGGGGAGTCGTCGGTGGAGAACTCCTTGGCGATCTGCACCGCCTCGTCGATGACCACCGCGTCCGGGGTGCCGTCCACCCAGATCAGCTCGTACGTGCCGAGCCGCAGGATGTTCCGGTCGGCGACCGGCATGCGGTCGAGGTCCCAGCCCTCGGAGTAGGTGACGATGAGGTCGTCGATGCGGTCCGCGTACGGCGCGTACCCCTCCACGAGCTCCATCGTGTACTCGGTGACCGGCGGCTGGCGGGTGTCGGACCGCGAGTGCCGGACCCAGTCCGCGAGGACCGTCAGCACGGACTCGCCGCGCTGGTCGGCCTCGAAGAGGATCTGGAAGGCACGCTTGCGTGCTGTGTTACGAGCAGCCACGACTACTTGTTCACCCGGCTGAGGTATTCACCGGAGCGGGTGTCGACCTTGATCTTCTCACCGGTGGTGATGAAGAGCGGAACGCCGATCTCGTAGCCGGTCTCCAGCGTGGCCGGCTTGGTGCCGCCGGTGGAGCGGTCGCCCTGGACGCCCGGGTCCGTGTGCTGGATGGTCAGCTCGACGGCGGCCGGCAGCTCGACGTAGAGCACCTCGCCGTCGTGCTGGGCGACGGAGGCGGTGAAGCCCTCGATCAGGAAGTTGGCGGCGTCACCGACGGCCTTGCGGTCGACCATCAGCTGGTCGTAGGTGTCCATGTCCATGAAGACGAAGTACTCGCCGTCCATGTACGAGAACTGCATGTCGCGCTTGTCGACCGTGGCCGTCTCGACCTTGATGCCGGCGTTGAAGGTCTTGTCGACGACCTTGCCGGAGAGCACGTTCTTGAGCTTGGTGCGCACGAAGGCCGGGCCCTTGCCGGGCTTGACGTGCTGGAACTCGACGACGGACCAGAGCTGGCCTCCGTCGAGCTTGAGCACCATGCCGTTCTTGAGGTCGTTCGTGGAAGCCACGGTTGCGGAATCTCCTGGGCTGAAGCTGGTGGAACGACCGAGAAACGCGCGCTAGAGCGCGAGCAGCTCCTTGGTCGTAATGGTGAGTAGCTCGGGTCCGCCGTCCGCCTCGGGGCGCACGACGAGCGTGTCATCGATCCGGACCCCGCCCCGGCCCGGGAGGTGGACCCCCGGTTCGACGGTGACCGGCACACAAGCGTCCAGTTTACCCATGGCGTCGGGTGCCAGCTGCGGGTCCTCATCGATTTCGAGCCCCACCCCGTGGCCCGTGTAGGGCGCCAGGCCCTCACCGTGGCCCGCGGAGTCCAGGAGATGGCGGGCGGCCCGGTCCACGTCGCGGTACTCCGCGCCGGGCAGCAGGGCCTCGCGTCCGGCCCGCTGAGCGGCGAAAACCAGCTCGTACAGCTCGATCTGCCAGTCGGCGGGCGCCGTTCCGATGACGAAGGTCCGGCCGATCTCGCAGCGGTAGCCCCGGTAGTTGGCACCCAGGCAGACCGAGAGGAAATCTCCTTCCTCCACCCGCCGGTCCGAGGGCCGGTGGCGGCCCCGGCCGGAGTGGGGGCCGGTGGCGACGGAGGTCGCGAAGGCGGGGCCGTCGGCACCGTGGTCCACCAGCCGGCGCTCCAGCTCCAGCGCCAGGTGGCGTTCGGTGCGGCCCACGAGGATCGATTCGAGGAGTTCGCCCAACGCCTGGTCGGTGATCTCGGCCGCGATCCGGAGGCAGCCGATCTCCTCCTCGTCCTTGACGATGCGCAACTGCTCGACCGTCGCGCCCAGATCGGCCAGCCGCAGCTTCGGGGCGACCGAGGCCATGGCCCGGTGCCGGGCGACCGTCAGGTCGTGCTCCTCGACGGCCAGCGACTCCGCTCCGGCGCCGGCGGCCACGTCGGCGGCGGCGACCACGGGGTCCCCGCCCGCCACCGGCAGCAGGTCGACCCGCAGGTGCTCGTCGGTGCGCCCGTCGGCCGGGTCGCCGGTCGGCGGGCGGGGGCAGAGCAGGACGTCCTCGCCGGGGCCGAGCAGCAGCACGGCACCCGGGGGCGCTCCCCCGGCCAGGTAGCGGACGTTGGCGGGGCGGGAGACCAGGGCGGCCGCGGATCCGACTGCGGCGCACCGGTCGCGGAGCAGTCCGCGTCGGACGGCGTACACCTCTGACATGCGTCGAGCGTACGAGCGCGGCGCCGGGAGCGCCCGGCGGGCGCATCCGACCGGGGGTCGGGCGGCCGTGGGCGGGGCGGGCGCCGCCGCCTCACCAGGAAGGGGGGCTGGCCAGGGAGCGGGCGAGTATGTCGTCCAGGACCCGGGCTGTGGTCTCCACGTCGTACGTCGAGTTGTCGATGATCGGGAGCCCGGAGCCGTACCAGCCGGCCATCCGGCCGTGGATACGGGCGACCTCCTCGTCGGAGAGGCGGCGGTTGCCGCTGCGCTCGGCGTTGCGCTCCAGGACGATCTCCAGGCCGGGCAGCAGCACGACGGGCAGGAGCCCGGGGCCGACGTGCCGCTTCCAGCCGCCGAGGCCGACGACCGGCCGGTCGGGGAAGACCGCGTCGTCCAGGATGCAGGAGATCCCGTTGGCCAGGAAGTTGCGGGCGGCGAAGCCGCAGGTGCGGCGGGCCAGTCGGTACTGGGCCTCCGACTGGTCGTTCCACCCGGCCTGCGGGTCGGCGAAGCCGGAGCAGACCCACTCCCGGACGTCGTCCAGGCTGACGTGGGCGGTGGGCACCCGGCGCCGGGCCGCCCAGAGCCGGGCCACGGTGGTCTTCCCGGCGCCCGCGGGCCCGATGAGGAGCACCGCGAGCGTCGCGTTGCCCGTCCCGGGCTCGGCGGGCGGCGCGGGCAGCGGTACGGGTCTGCCGGGCGGCAGCTGGATGTGCCCGGTGGTCTCGCGGGTGGCCGGGGCCTGCTGCGGTGCCGGTCCGCTCCAGCCGTGGCCCTGCGGCGCGGGCGGGCCCGCGGGCGGCGGGCCGGGGTGCCCGGCGGGCGGACCGGCCGGGGGCTGGTGCGGCGGGCCGGGGTGCTGGGCCTGGTGCGGCCAGCCGACGGGGCCGTTTCCGGGGCCCTGGGGCGGAGGCAGCGGGGCCCCCACTGCGTGCTGCATCCGGTGCAACTCCGTCTCGTACAGGCAACTGGCGCTGGTGCAACGGCAACCGTACCTTCCCCGGCCGCCACACGGACAACGGCCGGGGAGGGTCCGGAGTGCCCGGCGCCCCTGTTCAGTCCGCGAGTTCGTCCGCCAGGGCGCGCAGCGCGAGCCGGTAGGAGCCGATGCCGAATCCGGCCACGGTCCCGGTGGCGACCGGGGCGATCACCGAGGTGTGGCGGAATTCCTCCCGTGCGTACGGGTTCGAGATGTGGACCTCGATCAGCGGGGCGGTGCGCTGGGCGGCCGCGTCCCGCATCCCGTACGAATAGTGCGTGAAGGCGCCCGGGTTGATGACGACCGGAATCGATCCGTCGGCGGCCTCGTGGAGCCAGCGGATCAGCTCGCCCTCGTCGTTGGTCTCGCGCACGTCGGCGTCGAGACCGAGCTCCTTGCCGAGGGTGCGGCACGCCTCCACGAGCCCGGCGTACGACGTGGAGCCGTAGACGTCGGGCTCGCGGGAGCCGAGCCGGCCGAGGTTGGGGCCGTTGAGCACGAGGACCCGGCGGGTCATGCCGAGACCTCCCCGTAGGCGGCGAGCAGGACGGCCGGGTCGGGACCCTCCAGGACGGCGGGCTTGCCGAGGCCGTCCAGGACGATGAAGCGCAGCAGGTCGCCGCGCGACTTCTTGTCGACCTTCATGTTCTCCAGCAGCTTCGGCCACTGGTCGCCCCGGTAGGTGAGCGGCAGCCCGACGGACTCCAGGATCGCGCGGTGCCGGTCGGCGGTGGCGTCGTCCAGCCGGCCGGCCAGCCGGCCCAGTTCGGCGGCGAAGACCATGCCGACGGAGACGGCGGCACCGTGGCGCCACTTGTAGCGCTCGTTCTTCTCGATCGCGTGGCCCAGGGTGTGGCCGTAGTTCAGGATCTCGCGGCGTCCGGACTCCTTGAGGTCGCTGGAGACGACGTCGGCCTTGACCCGGACGGAGCGCTCGATGAGCTCCGCGGTGTGCGGTCCGGCGGGCGTCCGGGCGGCCTGCGGGTCCTGTTCGATCAGGTCGAGGATCACCGGGTCGGCGATGAAGCCGGCCTTGATGATCTCGGCCATGCCGGAGACGTAGTCGTGGACGGGCAGCGAGTCCAGGGCGGCCAGGTCGCACAGGACCCCGGCCGGCGGGTGGAAGGCGCCGACGAGGTTCTTGCCCTCGGCGGTGTTGATGCCGGTCTTGCCGCCGACGGCCGCGTCGACCATGCCGAGCACGGTCGTCGGCACGGCGATCCAGCGCACTCCGCGCAGCCAGGACGCCGCCACGAAGCCCGCCACGTCGGTGGTGGCGCCGCCGCCGACGCCGACGATGACGTCGGTGCGGGTGAATCCGGTCTGGCCGAGCGCCTTCCAGCAGTAGGCGGCGACCTCGACGGTCTTGGCCTCCTCGGCGTTGGGCAGCTGGATCGCGATCGCCTCGTAGCCCTGGCCGGCGAGGTCCTGGCGGACCGCCTCGCCGGTCTCGGCGAGCGCCTCGGGGTGGAGGACGGCGACGCGCTTGGCCCGCTCACCGATGAGTCCGGGCAGCTCGCCGAGGAGCTGCCGGCCGATCAGTACCTCGTACGGGTCGGTGCCGGCGCTGCCGGCGATGCGGACGCGGATGGGTGCCTGCTCGGTCATGGTGTGTTCTCCCGGCCGGACGGGGCCCCGTCCGGCAGCTCCAGTGCGTCGAGGACCGCCTGGGCGACCTCTTCGGGTGTGCGCTCGTCGGTGGCGACGACCGTGCGGGCGACCTCGGTGTAGAGGTGCCGTCGGGCGTCCATCAGCTCGCGCCACTGCCGGCGCGGGTTGACCGCGAGCAGTGGGCGGGCGGTGTTGAGCCCGACCCGCTTGACCGCCTCGTCCACGTCCATCGAGAGGTAGACGACCGGGTGGCCGGCGAGCAGCGCGCGGGTCGACTCGTCCAGGACGGCCCCGCCGCCGAGCGACAGGACACCGGTGTGCTCGGCGACGGCGGCGCGGACGGCGTCCCGCTCCAGCGCGCGGAAGTGGTCCTCGCCCTCGTCGTAGAAGATCTCCGCGATGGGCTTGCCCGCGGTCGCGACGACGTCCGCGTCGGTGTCCCGGTAGCCGGTGCCCAGCCGGCCGGCGAGCAGTTCGCCGACCGTGGACTTGCCGACGCCCATGGGGCCGACCAGGACGACCAGGGGACCGGTCATCGGATCTGGAGGTGGTCGAGGTACGACCGCACGTTGCGGCGGGTCTCGGTGACGCTGTCGCCGCCGAACTTCTCCGCCACGGCGTCGGCCAGGACCAGGGCGACCATCGCCTCGGCGACGATGCCGGCGGCCGGGACGGCGCAGACGTCGGAGCGCTGGTGGTGCGCCTTGGCGGGCTCGCCGGTCACCACGTCGACGGTGGCCAGCGCGCGCGGCACGGTGGCGATCGGCTTCATCGCGGCGCGCACGCGCAGCAGCTCGCCGGTGGTGAGTCCGCCCTCGGTGCCGCCGGCCCGGCCGGAGGCGCGCTTGATGCCGTCCTCGGTCACCAGGATCTCGTCGTGCGCCTTGGAGCCGGGCACCCGGGCGAGGTCGAAGCCGTCGCCGACCTCGACGCCCTTGATGGCCTGGATGCCCATGAGCGCGCCGGCGAGGCGGGCGTCGAGCCGGCGGTCCCAGTGCACGTGCGAGCCGAGACCGACGGGCACGCCGTACGCCAGCACCTCGACGACGCCGCCGAGGGTGTCGCCGTCCTTGTGGGCCTGGTCGATCTCGGCGACCATCGCCTTGCTCGCGTCGGCGTCGAGGCAGCGCACCGGGTCGGCGTCGAGCCGCTCCACGTCGGCGGGGACGGGGTAGACCCCGTACGGCGCCTTGGCGGCGGCCAGCTCCACGACATGGCTGACGATCTCGATGCCCGCGGTCTCCTTGAGGTAGGACCGGGCGACGGCACCGAGGGCGACGCGGGCAGCGGTCTCCCGGGCGCTCGCGCGCTCCAGGACCGGCCGGGCCTCGTCGAAGCCGTACTTCTGCATGCCGGCCAGGTCGGCGTGGCCGGGCCGGGGCCGGGTCAGCGGGGCGTTACGGGCCTGGGCGGCCAGCACCTCCGGGTCGACCGGGTCGGCCGACATGACCTGCTCCCACTTCGGCCACTCGGTGTTGCCCACCATCACGGCGACCGGGGAGCCCATGGTGAGGCCGTGCCGGACACCGCCGAGGAAGGTGACCTCGTCCCGCTCGAACTTCATCCGCGCACCGCGGCCGTAACCGAGCCGCCGCCGGGCGAGCGCGTCCGCCACCATCTCCGTGGTGACCGGGATGCCGGCGGGAAGGCCCTCCAGCGTCGCCACCAGTGCGGGGCCGTGCGACTCCCCCGCGGTCAGCCAGCGCAACCTGCTCAACGGTGCTCCTCATGCTCGCGCCTGAAATCCAGCGGCGCGACCGGGTGCGCGGCCCTGGCCCGCCGCCCCCGATCCTCCCACGGCCGACGCCTCCGGCCCGCCGCCGGTCCAGCAGACGGACGGCGCGGGCCGGAACGGCGGATGTCAGCGGGCGGCCAGCGCCTCTTCCCCGGCCTTGCGCATGGCGGCGAGCGGAGCGGGCGAGCGGCCCGTCATCTGCTCGACCTGGAGGACCGCCTGGTGCACGAGGAGGTCGAGACCTCCGACGACTGCGCCGCCGCGGTCCGCCCACGCGGAGGCGAGCCGGGTCGGCCACGGCTCGTACAGCACGTCGAACAGCGTGCCGGGCCGCTCCGGTACGGACCCGGCCAGCACGTCGGCCGCGCCGGCGGGGGTGGTGGCGATGACGAGGGGCGCGGTCAGCGCCCGGCCGGCCTCGGCCCAGTCGGCGATGCGGACGTCGACGCCGAGCCGTTCGCCCCAGCCGCGCATCTCGTCGGCCCGGGCCGCGCTGCGGACGTACGCGGTGACGGGTCCGGCGCAGATGCCGGACAGGGCCGCCAGTGCGGAGGACGCGGTGGCGCCGGCGCCGAGGATCGCGGCGGACTCGACCTTCTCGACGCCGCGTTCGCGCAGGGCCGCGACCATGCCGGGGATGTCGGTGTTGTCGCCGGTGCGACGGCCGTCCTCGCCGAGGACCACGGTGTTCACGGCCTCGACGGAGGCGGCCGGGTCGGTGATCCCGTCGAGCAGTGGGATGACCGCCCGCTTCAGCGGCATGGTGAGCGAGAGCCCGGCCCAGCTCCCGTCCAGTCCCTCGATGAACCCGGGCAACGCCTGCTCGTCGACCTCGAACCGGCCGTACGACCAGTCGTCGAGGCCGAGTTCGGCGTACGCGGCCCGGTGCAGGACCGGGGAGAGCGAGTGGGCGATGGGAGCGCCGAGGACGGCGGCGCGGTGCTGGGTGCTCACTGACCCGACTGCTCCTTCTCGTACTTCGCCCGGTTCCGGTTGTGCTCCTCGTTGGTCACGGCGAAGACCGTCTTGTCCTCGGTCACCGAGACGAAGTAGTACCAGGGACCGGGGGTGGGCTTGATCGCCGAATGCAGAGCGGCTTCGCCCGGGTTGTTGATGGGTCCGGGCGGCAGACCGTGAACGTAGTACGTGTTGTACGGGTGCTTGAAGTTCCGCTGCTCCGACACCGGACCGATGTCGAGCGTGCTCGACTTCTTCGCGTAGTTCACGGTGGAGTCGAAGTCGAGCAGACCGTTGGTCTCGACGTTGTTGGGCTTGAGCCGGTTGTAGACGACCCGTGCGACCTTGTCGAAGTCGTGCTTGTACTTGCCCTCGGCCTGGACGAGGCTGGCGACGGTGATGAGCTGCCAGGGGCTCTCGAGCTTCAGCTTCCTGGCGTTCTCCGCCAGGTCCGCCTTCTCGTACTCCTCGTTGGCGCGGGACACCATCGACTTGAGGACGGTCTCCGGCTTCATGCCCTTGGTGACCGGGTACGCGGCCGGGTAGAGGAAGCCCTCCAGGGGGTCGATGACGTCCTTGTGGTTCTTCGCCCAGTCCGGCAGGCCGAAACTGCCCGACTCCTTCTTGGCCGCCTTGGCGGTCGTCCCCTTGGTGACGCCCAGTTTCTTGTCGATCGAGGCGTACACCAGCCGGTTCGGCGTGCCCTCCGGGATGATCAGAAGATTCTGGCTCTTCGGGTCCACCATCATCTTCACGGCCTCGGCCGCCGACATCTCCGAGTGGAGGAGGTAGACCCCCGCCTGGATCCCCTTCCCCTTCGGGTTCTCGTTCTGCGCCGAGACGAAGGCGTCGACGCTCTTCACGACGCCGGCCTTCTTCAGGATGTTGCCGATGTCGTACCCGTACGCGCCCTTCGGGATCTCCACCTCGACCGAGCCCGAGCCGCTGCCCGAGTAGTCCGGGGCGGGGCCGAAGCGGTCCTGGTAGAACGAGTATCCGAAGTAGCCCGCGCCACCGACGCCGGCGACCAGGACCAGGGAGACGACCAGGCACGCGCAGCCGCTGCGGCCCTTCTTCTTCTTGCCCTTGCCCCGGCGCTCGCCGCCACCGTCGCGGGTGTCGCGGTCGTCGTCATCGTCGTCGTAGTCGTCGTCCCGGGGAGCCTTGCGGCCGTCCTTCTCGTCCACGCCCGTGAAGAAGGGGTGGGTCTCCTCCGGCGGCTCCTCCGGGTCCCAGTCCGGGGCCGGCTCCGGCTCGGGGGCCGGAGCGGCCTCGCGGCGGCCCGGGGGCTGCGGCGGCGGGTAGGCGTCAGGGGTGCCGTAGTAGTCGTTCGACTCGTCGTAGCCGTACGTGGCGACGGGCTGGCCCTCGTACGGCGGCACCGCCTGCCCGCCCGTGTCCCAGCCGGTGTCGTAGCCGGGCTGCGGCTGCTGGGGCTGCTGCCCGTACGGGTCCTGCGGCTGCTGGTTGCCGTACGACTGCTGCTGGTACTGCTGCTGCGCGTACGGGTCCTGCTGCTGCGCGGCGTAGGGGTCCTGCTGCTGGTGCTGCTGCGCGGCGTACGGGTCCTGCTCCGCGTACGGGTCGTGCGACTGCTGCTGCTGGTACGGGTCGTACTGGCCCTGCGGGTACTGCTGCTGGGCTCCGTACTGGTGCGTGCCGTCGTACTGGTTCTGGCCGTCGTACTGGTGAGCACCGTCGTACTGATTCTGGCCGTCGTACTGGGCCTGGCCGTGGGCAGGCTGCTGGCCGCCCCACCCCTGGTCCCCGTACAAGGGGTCCTCGGGATGCCACGGTTCGGAGCCGGGGCCCCGGCCATACTCAGTCATCGATCCCCTTGAGCCGCGAGACGATGTTCCGTCTCTTTGCTGTGCGGTGTTTGTTCGAACACCGCCGCATCGCGCGGAACGTTACCGTATTGCGATCAGACCACTACTTCGACGGCCTCGCCCGGCGGATTACCCGAAGCGCGCTCCGACTCCAGAGCGTTCTGCAGGATCACCACAGCGGCAGCCTGGTCAATGACGGATCGGCCCTTTTTGGACTTCACGCCCGAGGCGCGCAGCCCCTGGCTGGCCGTCACTGTGGTCATCCTCTCGTCCAGCAGACGCACCGGAATGGGTGCGACCGCTCGGGCGAGCACATCGGTGAAGGCGCGGACCTTGGCGGCCGCCGGGCCCTCGCCGCCGCCCAGGGAGCGCGGCAGCCCCACGACGACCTCGATCGGCTCGTACTCGGCGACGATCTGTCCCAGCCGCCGGTGGGCGGCCGGGACATCGCGTCCCGGCACGGTCTCCACCGGCGTCGCGAGGATCCCGTCGGGGTCGCACGAGGCGACCCCGATCCGGGCGTCCCCGACGTCGATCGCCAGTCGGCGACCGCGGCGCATCCGCGTCATGTCCGGCGTCACGCCGTCTCGGTGACGAGGCGTTCGACGGCGGCGACGGCGTCGCCGATCGCCTCCGGGTTCTGGCCGCCGCCCTGGGCGACGTCCGGCTTGCCGCCGCCCCCGCCGCCGAGGGTCTTGGCGGCGGTACGGACGAGGTCGCCGGCCTTGAGGCCGCGCTCGCGGGCCGCCTCGTTGGTCGCGATGACGGTCAGCGGGCGTCCGTTGGCCGTCGTGAACAGCGCGACGACGGCCGGGCGGCCGCCCTGGATGCGGCCGCGCACGTCGAGGACGAGCTTGCGCAGGTCGTCGGCGGAGGTGCCGTCCGGCACCTGGCCGGTGACCAGGGCGATGCCCCGGACGTCCTTCGCGGAGTCCACGAGACCGGCGGCGGCCGCGAGGACCTTCTCCGCGCGGAACTTCTCGATCTCCTTCTCGGCGTCCTTCAGCTTGCCGAGCATGCCCGCGATCTTCTCGGGCAGCTCCTCGGAGCGGCCCTTGACCAGCTCCTGGAGCTGGGCGACGACCGTGTGCTCCTTGGCCAGGAAGTTGTACGCGTCGACGCCGACCAGGGCCTCGATGCGGCGCACGCCGGACCCGATGGACGACTCGCCGAGCAGCTTGACCAGGCCGAGCTGGGCGGTGTTGTGGACGTGCGTACCGCCGCAGAGCTCCTTGGAGAAGTCTCCGATCGTGACGACGCGGACGCGCTCGCCGTACTTCTCGCCGAACTCGGCGATGGCGCCCTGCTTCTTCGCCTCGCCGATCGACATGACCTCGGCCTGCACGTCGAGCTCGCGGGCCAGAACCTCGTTGATCTTCTGCTCGACGTCGGTGAGGACCGTGCCGGGAACGGCGGCGGGCGAACCGAAGTCGAAGCGGAAGCGGCCCGGGGAGTTCTCCGAACCGGCCTGGGCGGCCGTCGGGCCGAGTGCGTCGCGCAGCGCCTGGTGCGTGAGGTGCGTGGCGCTGTGGGCGCGGGCGATGGCGCGGCGGCGGGTGGAGTCGATGGCCGCGTATGCGGACGCGCCGACCGTGACCTCGCCGACCTGGACGGAGCCCTTGTGCACGGAGACGCCCGGGACCGGCTGCTGGACGTCGCGGATCACGATGACGGCGCCGCTGTCGAGCCGGATGCGGCCCTGGTCGGCGAGCTGGCCGCCGCCCTCGGCGTAGAACGGGGTGCGGTCGAGGACGACCTCGACCTCGTCGCCCTCGGTGGCTGCGGGCGAGGGGACACCGTCCACGAGGAGACCGACGATGGTCGACTCGCCCTCGGTCATGGTGTAGCCGGTGAACTCGGTGACGCCGGAGTTGTCGGCGACCTCGCGGTAGGCGGAGAGGTCGGCGTGGCCGGTCTTCTTGGCCTTGGCGTCCGCCTTGGCCTTGGCCCGCTGCTCCTGCATGAGGCGGCGGAAGCCGTCCTCGTCCACGGAGAGCCCCTGTTCGGCGGCCATCTCCAGGGTCAGGTCGATCGGGAAGCCCCAGGTGTCGTGGAGCAGGAACGCCTTGTCGCCGGCGAGGACCGTGCCGCCGGCGGCCCTGGTCTCCGTGACGGCGGTCTCCAGGATGTTGGTGCCGCCCTTGAGTGCCTTGAGGAAGGCGGCCTCCTCCGCGAGCGCGACGGTCTCGATGCGCTTGCGGTCGGTGATCAGCTCCGGGTACTGCTGCCCCATCGTGTTGACCACGACGTCGACCAGCTCGCGGACTACGGAGCCGGTGGCGCCCATCAGGCGCATGTTGCGGATGGCGCGGCGCATGATGCGGCGCAGCACATAGCCGCGGCCCTCGTTGCCGGGGGTGACGCCGTCGCCGATGAGCATGACGGAGGTGCGGATGTGGTCCGCGACCACGCGCAGCGAGACGTCGGTACCCTCGGCGGCGCCGTAGCGCACCCCGGTCAGCTCGGTGGCGCGGTCCATGACGACGCGCAGGGTGTCCGTCTCGTACATGTTCTGCACGCCCTGCAGGATCATCGCGAGGCGTTCGAGGCCGAGACCGGTGTCGATGTTCTTGGAGGGCAGGTCGCCGAGGATCGGGAAGTCGTCCTTGCCCTCGCCGGCGCCGCGCTCGTACTGCATGAAGACCAGGTTCCAGATCTCCACGTAGCGCTCGTCGTTGACGGCCGGGCCGCCCTCGACGCCGAACTCGGGGCCGCGGTCGTAGTTGATCTCGGAGCACGGGCCGCACGGTCCGGGGACGCCCATGGACCAGAAGTTGTCCTTCTTGCCCAGGCGCTGGATGCGCTCGGCCGGGACGCCGATCCTGTCGCGCCAGATGGCCTCGGCCTCGTCGTCGTCCAGGTAGACGGTGATCCACAGGCGCTCGGGGTCGAGCCCGAAGCCGCCGTCCGCCACGGAGCTGGTCAGCAGCTCCCAGGCGTACTCGATGGCGCCTTCCTTGAAGTAGTCGCCGAACGAGAAGTTGCCGCACATCTGGAAGAAGGTGCCGTGCCGGGTGGTCTTGCCGACCTCCTCGATGTCCGGCGTACGCACGCACTTCTGCACGCTGGTGACGCGCGGCGCGGGCGGCTTGACCTCACCGAGGAAGTAGGGCTTGAACGGCACCATGCCGGCGGGGACCAGCAGCAGAGTCGGGTCGTCCGCGATGAGCGACGCCGAAGGGACAACGGTGTGACCGCGCTCCTCGTAGAAGCTCAGCCAGCGGCGACGAATTTCTGCCGACTCCATCAGTGGTCCTCATTCCGGTTGTACGAGTGGTAGGGGAGCTTGCGGTACGTGGCGGGCGCCGGGTGGGGGTCCGCGTCGGCCGCCTCGACGGCCGCGCGGCGGGCCGGCGGCAGTTCGCGCGGGGTCGCCGCTTCGAGGCCCAGCGCCTCGCCGAGTTCGGCCTCGCGCCTGACCATGCCCTCGCGGACGTCCAGCGCGAAGTCCTTGAGCTTGTGACCGGCCGTGATCGCCTTGTCGGCGGCCTGCGCCGCGAGGCTTTCGGGGGTCAGCTGCTTGATCTTCCGGTTGACCTTGGTGGTGGCCCACACCCCGGCGGCTGCGCCGGCGGTGAACCAGAACGTACGGCGGAACATCGCTGCGTCAGTCCTTAGATCCGCGGGAATTTCGGCCGCCGCGCTTCCTGCCGCGCGCGGAGGGGACGGTCCGGCCGACGATCACCGAGCGCCGGGTCCGCGTCTCCGGTTCG
This sequence comes from Streptomyces sp. SAS_281, assembly GCF_052542855.1. Lineage (NCBI taxonomy): Bacteria > Bacillati > Actinomycetota > Actinomycetes > Kitasatosporales > Streptomycetaceae > Streptomyces > Streptomyces sp. SAS_281. Next base: position 6,623 of record NZ_JBMNDO010000140.1, on the reverse strand, counting down.
GGGGCGGAGCGGCGGCCGATGGCCTGCCGGACCCCGTAGCCGAACGCGGCGACCTTGACCAGCGGCCCGCCGAAGGTGGAGGCGACCGTGGTGGAGAGCGCGGAGGCGTTGGAGGTGACTTCCTGCACGTCCGTCGCGATGGCGTCGACCTTGTCGAGCTGGGTCTGTGCGGAGCGTACGGTCGCGGAGGCGTCCGCGAGGAGGGGGACGGCCTGTTCGGTCACGTCCGCCACGAGTTTGGTGGTCGCCTTGAGCGTCTGGGCGAGCCTCACCAGCACGACGGCGAGGAACGAAACCAGGATCGCCCAGAAGACGGCCACCAGGATCCCGGCCACCTCACCACCGGACACAGTGCACCGCGCTCTCTGGCTTGTCGTCAGTCTCTGTCTTGTTCTCCTGCTCTGCGGCGAGGGCCGTCGTGGCGGCCGGTCACCTTCCCCCGAGCCTATCGCGCCGGGGCTCGCGCCCCGTACCGCATGACCGGGCGGGCGGCGGGGATCCGCGCGACGAGATTGTACGGAGCGCTTTCAAGCCAGTACTCTGCGTGTCTCATGCGACGCCCTCAGCGCCCTTCTCCGCCCGCCGGCGACTCCGGTACCCCGGCCGACGCCGACGACACCGCCGCGCACCCGCATCCGGGCAATCTGCCCGCCGAGCTGAACGACTTCGTGGGTCGGGAGAGCGAGCTGGCCGCTCTCGCCCGCTCTCTCGAGGAGTCCCGGCTCGTCACCGTGACCGGGGTGGGCGGGGTCGGCAAGACCCGCCTGGCCACCAGAGCCGCGGCCCTGTTGGAGAAACGGTACTGCGACGGGGTGTGGCTGGTGGAGCTGTCCGCCGTCCACGACGCCGGGCTGCTGGAACACGCCGTGGCGGAGGCCCTGGGGCTCACCGACCACACCACCCGGCCGCCCCGGGCCGCGGTCATCGAGCACTGCGCCGACCGCAGCCTCCTCCTGGTGGTCGACGGCTTCGAACACCTGGTGGACGACTGCGCCGCGCTGGTACGCGAGCTGCTGCGCCGCGCCCCGCGGCTGCGGGTTCTCGCGGCGGGCCGGCTGCCGCTGGAGCTGGCGGGCGAGGCCGTCCACCCGCTCGCGACCATGAGCGACGAGGACGCGCTCCGGCTGTTCGCCGAGCGCGCCGCCGGGGTCCGCCCCGACTTCCGGCTGACCGAGCACGACCGCGACCACGCCCGGGAGCTGTGCCGCCGGCTCGACGGCATCCCGCTGGCCCTGGAGCTGGCGGCGGGGCGGCTGCGGGCCCTGTCGACCGAGCAGGTGCTGCAACGGCTGGACGACCGCTTCCGGCTGCTGACCGGGGGCAGCCGGGGCGCGCTGGAACGGCACCAGACGCTGCGGACGGCCATCGGCTGGAGCCATGAGCTGTGCGCACCGCCGCAGCGGCTGCTGTGGGCCCGGCTCTCGGTCTTCGCCGGACAGTTCGACCTGGAGGCCGTGGAGTACATCTGCAGCGGGCCCGACCTGCCCGCCGACTCGGTGCTCGACGTGCTGTCCGGGCTGCTGGCCCAGTCCGTGGTGCTGCGCGAGGACTCCCCCGCCGGCACCCGCTACCGAATGCTGGACACCGTGCGCGAGTACGGCGCCGAGTGGCTGGCCGCCACCGGGGACACCGACCGGCTGCGCCGGCGGCACCGCGACTGGTTCCTGGGCCTTGCGACCTGGTGCGAGCTGGACTGGTTCAGCCCCCGGCAGGCGGAGGTCGCGGCCCGGGCCGAGAGCGAGCTGCCCAATCTGCGCCGGGCCATGGAGTGCTCGCTGGAGAGCCCGCAGGAGGCGCACCTGGCGCAGTACCTGGCGGGCACGCTGTGGTTCCTGTGGGTCGGCTGCGGGCGCCTCTCGGAGGGCCGGCACTGGCTGGAGCACGTACTGGAGGAGGAGACCCCGTACGACTCCTCGCGGCTGAAGGCCCTGTGGGTGCTGGGCTACGTCGCGGTCCTCCAGGGGGACCCGGTCGGGGCGATCTCCGCGCTCACCGAGTGCCGGGAGGAGGCCGAGGCGGCGGATGACGCCACCGCCGCCGCGTACGCCGTCCACCGCACCGGCTGCCTGGCCCTGGTCACCGACGACATGGAGCGCGCCCGCGGTCTGCTGGACGACGCGCTCCGCCGCTACCGGGAGCTGGGCGAGCTGAACAGCAACGTCCTGATGGCCCAGGTCGAACTGGCCATGGCCACCGGCTTCCTGGGGGACGCGGATCAGGCCGTCGCGATCTGCGAGGAGGTCCGGGACATCTGCGAGGACCACGGCGAGCGGTGGGCCCTGAGCTACGCGCTGTACGTCCTGGCCTACGCCACCCTGGAACGGGGCGACCCGGGACGGGCCCGGCGGCTGCTCCTGGAATCGCTGGCGATCAGCCACGGCTTCCACGACCTGCTCGGCACGGTCCTCGTCCTCGAACTGCTTGCCCTGGTCACGGTCACCGAGGGGGACGCCGCCGAGGCGGCGCTGCTCCAGGGGGCCGCCGACCGGATCTGGCCCTCGGTGGGACTGCCGCTGTTCGGCTCGGTGTACTACGGGGCGCCGAGGGCCCGCTGCGAGGAGCTGGCGCTGCGGGAACTGGGCGGGACGCGGTACGCGGCGGCGCGAGGGGCGGGCGGGGAGCTGACACCGGACGCGGCGGTGGCCCGGGCGCTCCTGGCGCGGGAGAACGCGAAAGCCCGCCGCCTCCCCGGAGAACGGGAAGGGGCGGGCCTGAGCGCCGGTGACGAGCGGCTACGCCTGGATCAGCGGGCGTAGTACTCGACGACGAGCTGCTCGTCGCAGATCACGGGGATTTCCTTGCGGTTCGGGTCCCGGTCAAGGCGGAAGGCCAGGGCCTTCAGGTTCACCTGGAGGTAGCGCGGGGTCTCGCCATCGGTGTCGTAACCACCCTCGCGGGCCACCTGGAAGGGGACCTTGGAGCGGCTGCGCTCGCGGACCTGGACGACGTCGTCCGGGCGGACGCGGAACGACGGCTTGTCGACCTTGCCACCGTTGACCTCGATGTGGCCGTGGACGACCATCTGACGGGCCTGGTAGATGGTCCGGGCGATGCCCGAACGCAGGACCAGCGCGTCGAGACGGCGCTCGAGCTCGACGACCAGCGCCTCGCCCGTCTTGCCCTCGGCCTTCTTGGCGCGGTCGTAGGCACGCGCCATCTGGCGCTCGCTGATGTCGTACTGCGCGCGCAGACGCTGCTTCTCCAGCAGACGGACCTTGTAGTCCGAGTTCTGCTTGCGGCCGCGGCCGTGCTCGCCCGGCGGGTAGGGGCGGGCCTCGAAGTACTTGACCGCCTTCGGCGTCAGTGCGATACCGAGCGCGCGGCTCTTCTTGACCTTGGGACGCGACTGATTAGGCACGTTCTCCAGACCTCCGTTGTAGGTTAGGTTAGGCTCACCTTACTCAAGGAGATCGCATGTCTCGCCCTGGGAACACCACACACGTCACGGACAGCACAGACAGCATCGACGCGCCTGATGGCGTCGAGATGACGGAGGACCGATCAGATCGTGGTCAGCCGCGTCCCAGCGGGCTTGAAATCACACGGATGCCGTCAGCAGCCGAGCGCACACGAACTCTCGTACAGAGTACCTGCTCCGCGGTACTGCTCGTGCCCGGGCTCGAAGCGGCGGGCTCGGACCGGCTCATGCCGCTGTCCCGTGGCGTCGGTCCGGACGGCGATCTCTTCCTCGAACTCCCCGCGGACTCCCCGGCCGTGCGGGCCGCGACGCACGCCCAGGACGACGGGCTGCCGGCCGTGCTGGAGATCACCGATGTCGCTCCGGTCTCGGTGCCCCACCGTATCCGGGGCCGGGCCCGCGTCAGCGGCCGGCTGACCGCCGTCCCCGGGATGGCGGGCCCCGGCCGGACGATGCTGCGCCTGGAGACGGACGAGGCGCACATCGACGACCTGTGGGGGGTGGAGGGCGTGGAGGCCGACGCCTTCCGCGACGCCTCCCCCGACCCGCTCGCCGCGCACGAGGCGGACCTGCTCCAGCATCTGTACGCGGCACACGGCGAGGAGCTGGCGGCGCTGTGCGAACTGCTCGGCGAGCGGGCCGTGTGCACCTGCGCCGAGCACCGGCCGGACGTGGTGCCCCTCGCTGTGGACCGGCTCGGCCTGCGGGTGCGCTTCCGCGAGCAGGGCGGCAACTGCTTCGACGCGCGCTTCGAGTTCCCCCGGCCGGTGCGGGACGTGGTGGAGCTCAGCCACGCGATGCACACGCTCTTCGCGGCCGCCGCGCGATGAGCGGCGCACGCCCGGGACTCAGGCCGTGCCCGTCCCGTCCTCGCCGTCCGTCCGGCCCAGCCGCTCCCTGACCCGGTCCACCACGTCCGCGTACCGCGCCTCGGCGCCGTAGCGGGTGGGGCGGTAGTACTGCTTGTCGCTCACCGCGTCCGGCGCGTACTGCTGGGCGGCGATGCCGCCGGGTACGTCGTGCGGGTACACGTAGCCCTGGGCGTGGCCCAGCTTGGCCGCGCCCTTGTAGTGGCCGTCGCGCAGATGGGCCGGGACCGGGCCGGCCAGCCCCTTGCGGATGTCCTCGCGGGCGGCGGAGATCGCCAGCGTCGCCGCGTTGGACTTGGGGGCGAGGGCCAGGGCGATGGTGGCGTGGCTGAGGGTGAGCGCCGCCTCGGGGAAGCCGATCAGGGCCACCGCCTGGGCGGCGGCGACCGCGGTGGGCAGGGCGGTGGGGTCGGCGAGGCCGATGTCCTCGCTGGCCGAGATCATCAGCCGCCGGGCGATGAACCGGGGGTCCTCCCCCGCCTCGATCATGCGGGCCAGGTAGTGGAGGGCCGCGTCGACGTCGGAGCCCCGGATCGACTTGATCAGCGCGGACGCCACGTCGTAGTGCTGGTCGCCGTCCCGGTCGTACTTCACGGCGGCCCGGTCGACCGTCTCCTCCAGCGTGAGGAGTGTGATCTCCGGCTCCTGCTTGGACAGCGCCGCCCCGGCAGCCGCCTCCAGGGCGGTCAGCGCCCGGCGCGCGTCGCCCCCCGCGATGCGCAGCAGGTGCTCCTCCGCGTCCTCCGGCAGGGTCACCGCGCCCCCGAGCCCGCGCTCGTCGGTGAGGGCGCGGCGCAGCAGGCCGCGCAGGTCGTCGTCGGTCAGGGGCTCCAGCGTGAGCAGCAGCGAGCGCGAGAGGAGCGGGGAGATGATCGAGAAGTACGGGTTCTCGGTGGTCGCGGCGATCAGGGTGACCCAGCGGTTTTCGACGGCGGGGAGCAGGGAGTCCTGCTGGGCCTTGGAGAAGCGGTGGATCTCGTCCAGGAAGAGGACGGTCTCCTTGCCGTAGCCCCCGGTGGCACGGCGGGCGCCTTCGATCACGGCGCGGACTTCCTTGACGCCCGCGGTGATCGCGGAGAGCTCCACGAAGCGCTTGTTCGTCGCCTTGCTGACCACGTACGCGAGGGTGGTCTTGCCGATGCCGGGCGGGCCCCAGAGGATCACCGACGAGGGTCCGGCCGGTCCCCCGCTGCCCTCGCCGACCAGGCGGCGCAGCGGCGAGCCCGGCTTCAGCAGGTGCTGCTGGCCCACGACCTCGTCGAGCGTACGCGGACGCATCCGGACAGCGAGGGGGCTGCTGGACGGGTCCTTCTCCTGGCGGTCTTCGGCAGCGGCGGTAAAGAGGTCGGGCTCCACGTCTCGAAGCCTATGCCACCGCACTGACAACGCGGCCGGGCCGGTGGTCCGGCCCGGCGGTGCCGGGGCCGGTGGGGGGTCAGCTGGTCCAGAAGTCCCACCAGCGGGTCAGGATCAGCATGCCGATGATGCCGATCCACAGCACCGGCGGCACCCAGTGGAACTCGGTGAGGCCGTTGCGCAGCCAGGAGGGCGCGGGGATGATCCCGTGCCGGATGTTGTGCGTGGTGACGTAGCAGAACATGAAGATGGTGGCGACCCAGGCCAGGCAGCACCACAGGCACAGCGAGTTGATGTTGTACAGCGACTGGTACTGGAGCCAGGTGCAGAAGCCGACGCCGAACAGCGTGCCCGCGTTCATGCCGAGCCAGTACCAGGGACGGAAGCGGGCTCCGGCGAGCAGGGCCAGGCCGATACCGATGATCACCGGGTAGGTGACCATGCCGAGCCACGGGTTCGGGAAGCCGAAGGCGGACGCCTGCTCGCTCTTCATGATGTTGCCGCAGGCGACCACGGGGTTGAGGCTGCAGCCGGGGACGAAGGAGGGGTCCTCCATCATCTTGAGCTTGTCGAGCGTGATGACCCATGCGGCGAGCGTCCCGGCGGCGCCCGTGATCACGAGCAGGATGGCCAGCGCGCGACTGCCGCCGATCGTCCGCTTCCCGCCCCTCTCGTCCTGGTCGGAGGAGGGATGGTCAACCGCTGCAGTCGTCATATCGCCGTTTCCGTCACTGAGTAGCCTGCTGGGGCAGGGTCATTGTGCCGTACGACTCGGCCGCTCTTCCGTTCGATGCACATAAAGACGTAAGCGGCGCAGCGGGCCCGTGCGGGGGCGGATCCCGGGCCCCGCAGCCGCGACGAAGGCCCTCGCGTCCCGCCCGGCCCTCCCTCAGGCGTCACATCCCGCACGGCCGGAATCACCGTGCGGGATGAATCCACGCCCGCCGCGTTGACGGGGGGGGGGGGGGGGGGGGGGGGGG